>JACZJL010000086.1 GCA_014860585.1 Bacteroidales bacterium
CCCTAAAATTGATTTTCAACGATTTATTTACCCCGCCCTTAAGGGAGTAAATCGTTGAAAATCATTGCTCCCGGAATTTATCCCGAGACTTCGGGAGGGTTGGGGCAAACAATGATTTTCAACATTAAGAGTTTTCTGGCAAGTACTAATTAATCTTTTGGAAGATAATGGGTGGAGATTTGTCAGGCAAAAAGGCAGTCATTGGTAAGACAAACATCCTGATATTCAGGGATTGGTAACAGTACCCGAACACAAGATGTCAGAGTATATTCCAAAAGGGATTGAAAATAGTGTTTTGAAATTGGCAAAACTTAAATAGCATGGAGCAATACCTCATATTATATGAGCAAAATGATCAGGGCCAATATGGCGCCTGGGCGCCCGACTTTCCGGGTTGTATCTCTTTTGGCGACACAATCGAGGAAGCAAAAAGCAATATCAAAGAAGCCATTGAACTGCATGTTGAAGGTCTTAAAGCAGAGAAGCTTCCGATACCAAAGCCGGCAACTTATTCCGACGTTCTTTCGGTGGCGGTTTAAACTGCAAACCCATCCGGCATTTTGATATTTCACTTTGGATTTAGTTGTTTTCAACAATTTTCGACAGATTTAAAAGTAAAAAGGTATTGGAATTGGAATGATGAAAATTTATCGGTTGACATTTTCCCAAATGCCACCTAAGGACATGTAACAATAGCCGTTTAATGATTATTTGTAGAATCCATTCGAAGGATATTTACCTGTTTTATAGCCTTCGGCAGTAATGCATTTGATTCGAAAAAAAAGAGCCGGTTTATGCAACCAGCTCTTGTTCAGGATATTGTTTTAAATTAAAGTGCTTTATTCAATCATCAGTTTTTTGGAGATCAGTCCGGTATTGGTTTCGATCAATAAAAAATAAATCCCTGATGAAAGATGACTTACATCAATCTGCTGGTTTGATTCAGGTGACTCCACCGAAAGTAAGGACTGTCCGGACTGATTAACCAAACTGAGCCTGGAAATATTCTCTTCAGCATGAATAAATAGAAAATCGCTTACAGGATTTGGATATACATAATCCGACCTGGACGTACTCTCGCCTAAACTGGTAGTGAGGAGTGTAACCTCAATTTGGGTTGAGGGATCAGACTCGCCACCGTCATAAACTGCAGTAACATAGTAATGGTGAGTTCCTGGATTTAAATTTTCATGGATGAAGTTAAATGATTCGGTAAAACCTGCTAGTTCAAATGTATCATCTTCAAACTTGTGGTAAACATTGTAACCCAACAATGTTGCCATAACACCAGATCCAGGATTCGGCGCTGACCAGTCGAGTACAATATTGTTTGATAGCGGCGTGCCCTGCAGAGCCATAGGCTCGGGTGTGTCGAAAAGAATCAGCAGTTCATTGGAAGGAAGGGATTCGCCTTGATCATACACTGCAGTGATAGAATACGAATTGAGCCCTGCAGTTGCACCGTTTTCAATTAAATAGGAGGTTTCTTCGGTGAATGTCACCAACTCGTATGCTCCAAGTTCATAACTTCTGTAAACATTGTAACCTGATAAATCCGCGATTGGGTTTCCACCACTGTTGGGCTCATCCCAGGTGAGCTGCGCCAATCCATTAAATATTTGCAAGTCCAAATTTTCCGGGGCTGGTGTAGTGGTCACCCTTGTTAGAGAAATTGTTCCTGCATCCGGGTTTGGAATGGGATCATCCCAGAAATTGTAATGCATGATGAGGGTGTCGTTTTGAAAGTAAACCACCTCATAAAAATGATGCTCATAGAAATACTGACCGCCCCAAACAGTACCCAGGTACCACCAGTGCATACGGTTGCTTGCTGACTCGTATTCGCATTGCTGGGTATTGGGATAAAGTGTGGGCATCAATTGACCCGAAGTCTCGGTGTAGAATCCATCAGGTTCGATGGTCATTGTCATGGGATCGTTATACCCGCCAAAGTATGTGCTGCTGATATTTCCATGCCATGTACCTACGAAATCGTTGAAGGCATAACCTTGGGCGGATACTGAAACTGAAAACAGTATCATGAGGATTGAAACTGATAAAAGATGAATAGTTTTTCGCATGTTGAATAATTTATTAATTAATAATGATGTAAGTAAAATTTAAAAAGTCACCATAGGTTTGGTAAAAAAATGAAATTCACTTTTAAAATTATTTTAAGGCCTAAACACAGGTTAAAACGTCTTTGTTCTGGTTATTAACATATTTTAATATTTCCATATGTGCCGCTAAATGAGTGCCGCTTAATAAGTTGACTTTACTGAGACCGACATGGATGCTTTCTGGAATGAATTTCTCTGGCTCACCCCAATAATGCATCACTAATGAGGATAGCATAGAATTTAACCGCCTCAGGCACTTTAGGACACATGAATTACTACCAGAAAAGTTGGCAATAACATGCATTGACCAGCATTGTTGGCATCGCAACTGTTAATTGGAATTCTTGCAATAAGCTATTTACATACCAACCTTTAACTTGAAAATCAATTTTTTGTAAAAGCCATAAAGTTTTTTTTAAAAGCCCTAACATTTTTATGGGGAACTGGTTTTTTTGAGAAAATGAGATCAAATCAAAATGAAATATCTTATCATTTCCATTTGGAGTTTTTTACTCCTTACGTAGTTTACAACTGCCCAGCAGGTTGCAAGTAATTTTGTTTGGGTTGAAATCGGACCCGCTTTAACTGACCGACCTGTCCAGGCGCTGCAAAGGAGCTGACGACCTGATATCGAGCGGACATAATGTGGCGGTGATCAAGTATCATGTTGTTGATTCGCTTGCTACCTCTTTTTCGTATGCCAGAGTAAACGACTACTATCAATTCCCGGGGATACCTGCTGAAAAATTTGATGGAATTTTGACACAAATAGGGGGCAGCGGCTTTTTCGGCATTAACGAAGATTATCTAACTTATGTGAACGAACGAAACACTGTGTTTTCGGATTTTACCATTGATACCAAGCTCGAGCAACTCTCCACCAATCAATACCACCTGAAGACTAACATCGAAAATGTAGCTGGTTATGCTGGAACGAATATCGTTTTGCAAGTTGCAGTGACCGAATCCGAGTTGGACATCGTCTGGGGTTTAAGCGACAAAGTCAATTCAGTGCTCCCCAATGAAAACGGGCTGCTACAAGGCAAATCATTTTTGTTTGAATTTTCAATACCCAACTTCTAAAATTGTGTCACTTTCTGAATATTTTTATAGAAATCATTGACCTGAAAGACGAAAACTGCGAAGCGAAAGGAACGCGGGTGGTGTTTAGGGTGCCGGTGTGAGGATTTCAGGGAACCTTGCCCGACTTTGAAGCAGGAAAAGGCGGGCTTATCTACCCCCTCCTTTCTCTGGGTCGGAGATGGCAGTGCTTGACGATCCGCTTTCATTTAAAACATTTCAAACTATACAGTCCATCCTCCCGATGATCAGAAGGTTGGGCTATTTCTCTGTGACCAAATTAAAGGGTAATTGGAAATCAGCGTTGCCTGCATCCGTTTTATCCTTGATTTGTTTTGGTTTTTGTGTATAATTATTAATTTTGCATCCAATGTCCAGAAAAACCGGACATTGATGTTTGAAAATGAAAAATATTGAATTGCTCCGAAAAGAAATCGAGCTCGATGTTTTCGATTATAATCAACTGATGTCGGCTTTATCGACTTACAATAAACCACGGGATGTGTTGACTTCATTGTTGCGACAAGAGAAAATAATCAGGATTAGAAAGGGGTTGTATTGCTTTAACAAATTCTGGCAAAAGCAGCCTGTATCACGCGAGGCCATTGCCAATTTGGTTTACGGACCATCTGCCATAAGCCTGGATTACGCACTCAGCTATTATGGGCTGATTCCCGAAAAAGTGACCACCATAACCTCTGTTACTTCCGGCAGGTCGCGTGTTCATGAAACCCCGCTCGGGCAGTTTTCTTATACCCACATGCCTCAGCATAGTTTCTCTTACGGCCTGACGATAGAAAAATCGGGAAATTATCAATGGCTCATTGCCCTTCCCATCAAAGCTTTGGCTGACAAAGTCTGGGCGGATAAGCGTTTTAATCCATCTTCACCAGCATCGTTTGAAAGTTATTTGTTTTATGATCTTCGGATTGACGAAACCACACTCCTCAGTTTTCTTTCAATGGAAAAGTTGCGGGAGATTAAAGAAAAATACTCAACGCGAAAAGTTGGATGGATGGCGGATTTTTTACTCAATAAATTGATTGGTAATGAATGATTTGATCAAAAAGATGCTACCATCACCACTCCCGGAACATTCGGGAGATGTTGTTGTTGCATTGCGCGAAATCATGCAGTCGGTTGCTCTCCTTGGGCTTTGGAGGGCTAAGTTTTTCAATGAGGCCGCCTTCTATGGTGGTACCGCTTTGCGAATACTTTATGGTTTAAACCGTTTTTCGGAAGACCTGGATTTTTCAATGTTAAAGCCAATAGGTGGGTTTAATTTTTCCAGATACAAAAATGCGCTCGAAAATGAGTTTAAAACCTTTGGTTTTGATGTTAGTTTTGAACCCCGCCAAAAAACAGAAAACACAGTAATTGAATCAGCCTTTCTTAAAACCAAAACATACCGGCAACTGCTGGTTATTGATACTCCAAAGGAACTATTGACAGGCATTCATCCTCAATCCACACTGAAAATTAAGCTCGAAGTTGACACTAATCCCCCTACCGGCTTCGACACTGAGATGAAGTATGTATTTTCGCCGCTTCAGTTTGCAGTGCGCTCATATACATTACCATCGCTGTTTGCCGGAAAGCTGCATGCGGTGCTATGCCGGAAATGGAAAAATCGTGTGAAAGGCCGCGATTGGTACGATTTCGCATGGTATGTGTCAAAACATCCAAAAGTGAATATAGTTCACCTGGAGCAGCGAATGAGAGATTCCGGACATTACAGACTTTCAGTTCGCTTAACTCCTGTTAAAATGATTGAGTTGCTTGATAGTGCAATTGACCATTTGGATGTTACAAAGGCAAAAGATGAAGTAGCGCCTTTCGTTACAGATTTTCGGATGCTTGAAATCTGGTCGAAGGATTTTTTCAGAGCTGCTACAAGGCAAATCATTTTTGTTTGAAATTTCAATACCCAACTTCTCAAATAGAGACATTTTCTGAATACTTTTATAGAGATCATTGACCTGAAAAATGAAAACGGCGAAGCGAGAGGAACGAGGGTGGTGATTGGGTTGGCTTTAGAAGCATAAACTCATTAGTTTTTAGCAGCTGGATTAAATTAACCAAACATTCTCCAATAAAAGTCCATCTTTTCTTTTTCAACCAATAACTCAATCAACTCGATCTTTTACTCATTTGATTGCAGTTGTTTTGGGAAATGATTTAATTTTGAACATCAATAAATTCTTCTACTGAAGAATAATCAGAAAAACCATCAGTTATGAAAAAATCAATTCTACTCATTGCAGCCGTTCTCATCCATTTTGCTGCTGCCACCCCGCAGTCGTGCCTGCCCGAAGGTATCACCTTCAGCACACAGGAGCAAATTGACAATTTCCAATCCGACTACCCGGAATGTACGGAGATTGAGGGGGATGTAACCATTCAGGGTAACGATATCACAAATCTGAATGGATTGAGTGTACTCACTTCAATTAGTGGCAATTTTGAAATCAGGTCTAATTCTTCACTGGTGAATCTGGATGGGCTTATAGGCTTGAGTTCTATCGGGGATAACCTTATTATTTCTGACAACCCATTAATTACCAGTCTGGCTGGACTGAGTAATCTGACTTCCATCGCAGGTGGCCTGGCTTTAACTCAAATCCAAGCTTTGAATAGCTTGACAGGGTTGGAAAGCCTGACTTCTATCGGGAGTTTTCTGTATATAGGCTACGGCATTGCTCTGACTAGCCTAACCGGGCTGGATAATTTGACTTCCATTGGAGGTGACCTTGTAATTGAGAGAAGTACTTCACTTAAAAGCCTGACTGGGCTTAGTAGTTTGACTACTATTGGAGGTCTATTTGAGATAAGTCATATTTGGTGTTTTATCAACCTAACAGGACTAGAGGGGTTAACTTCAATCGGGGGCGATATGATGATAAAGAGTAACCAAGCTTTGACCAGTCTGACAGGATTGAACAACCTTACATCAATCAAGGGTAATCTTATAATTGAATGGAATGCGTCTCTGAACAGCCTGTCAGGCTTGGAAAATCTGACTTCTATTGAGAAAAACATCAAGATAAATTTTAACTATGGACTGTCAAGTCTAACAGGACTTGAAGGATTGAACTCAATCACGGGTTATCTGGATATTGGAAGGAACGCCTTGATTAGCTATTCGGGACTGAACAACCTGACTTCCATTGGGGGTGATCTTTTATCATGGTCAAACTTATCCATGTCCAGCCTGTCGGGGTTGGAAAATCTGACTTCAGTCGGGGGAAAGCTATGGATTAGCGATAACTGGTCACTAACTAGCCTGGAGGGTTTATATGGTTTGTCAGAGATTGTGGGATCACTAACAATTTTGGGAAATTCTTCTCTTACCAGCCTGGCAGGATTGGATAGCATTCCTTCAGGTTCAATCACTGAACTTGACATTAGATACAACTTCTCACTTTCCACCTGTCACGTGCAAAGCATCTGCAGTTATCTGATTGCACCAAATGGAACCGTAACAATTTCGGATAATGCACCCGGATGTAATAATCCGGAGGAGGTTATCGAAGCCTGCGAAAGCAGCAGCATTGAAGTGATTCCGGTTGAGGACGGTTTCACTGTTTTTCCAAATCCTTTTACCGATCAACTGAGCATTGAGCTTTCACTCGATAAGCCCAGCCTGGTTGCTGTAACGGTTTACAACAACATGGGGCAGTTGGTGGAATGGCCGATAGAAAAAGAACTCTATCCGGGCGTAAACCAATTACAATGGGATAGTTCTATCCTGCCCCCCGGCATTTATTTGCTCCACTTGCAGGTGGGGCGGGAAATTGTAACACGTAAGATCATAAAGTATTAGCTTTGTTCCATCAATCAAAATCCAAATGACATGAAAAAATCAATTCTACTCATTGCATTCATTCTCATCAGTTTTGCTGCTGCCACCCCGCAGTCGTGCCTGCCCGAAGGCATCACTTTCAGCACGCAGGAGCAAATAGATAATTTCCAGACCAATTATCCGGGGTGCGCGGAGATTGAGGGGGATGTAACCATTCAGGGTAACGATATCACAAATTTGAATGGATTGAGAGTACTAACTTCAATTAGTGGCAATTTTGAAATCAGGTCAAATTCTTCGTTGGGAAGTCTGGCGGGTTTGATAGGTTTGACTTCCATCGGCGGTTATTTATGGATAAATAATAACTCTACACTTTCCAACCTAACTGGTCTGGAAGGATTAACCTCCATCGGGGGTTACTTTTGGATTTCAGATAACACTTCTCTTACCAGCTTTACTGGATTGGTGAACCTGGCTTCCATCGGGGGTGAACTTTGGATAACGGGCAATTATCTGACCAACCTGTCAGGGCTTGGTGGTTTAACATATGTAGGGGGTACTGTTAGGATTGACAATAGTGATCTTATTAACCTGGCAGGGATTGAGGGTTTGTCATCAATCGGGGGCTCCTTATTGATCCTTGATAACCTAGCCCTAAACAATTTGACAGGCTTGAATGGTCTAACCTACATTGCGGGCGGTCTTTGGATTGGAGGATGGTTTGGCGGAAATTCATCACTAACCAGCCTCACAGGATTGGAAAGTCTTGATTCAATTGGGGGGTATTTTGATATATCTAAAAATGACGCACTAATCAACCTTAACGCCTTAAACAATTTGACCCACATCGGAGAAGGGGTGAGTATTTCCAAAAATAATAACTTAAACAGCTTATCCGGATTGAATAATTTAACTCAAATCTGCGGAGGACTTAATTTGGACTTCAATTCTTCTCTGAAAAGTTTAACAGGTTTAAACAATTTGACTTCCATCAGTGGTCAACTTAGGATAACGAACACTTCATTATCTAATCTGACGGGGCTGGAAAAATTGAATTTTATCGGAAATATACTTACTATAGAATTAAATCATGATCTTGTTAGTCTAATGGGCTTAAATCATCTTAAATCCATCGGGGGTTATCTTTTTATAAATTATAACTCAACTCTGACCAGCCTTACAGGGTTGGACAGCATTTCAGCCGGTTCCATCAGCGAACTTTTCATAAGAGATAACACCTCATTATCCACCTGTGAAGTAAAAAGCATCTGTGATTACCTGGCTGCGCCAAATGGAATTGTAGATATTTCGAACAACGGGCCCGGCTGCAACAATCCGGAAGAGGTTACAGAAGCCTGCGAAAGCAGCAGCATCGAAGTGATAGGGGGTGAGGACGGTTTCACTGTTTTTCCAAATCCTTTTACCGATCAACTGAGCATTGAGCTTTCACTCGATCAGCCCAGCCGGATTACTGTAGCGGTTTACAACAATATGGGGCAGTTAGAGTCAAAGCCGGCGGAAAAAGAACTCTATCCGGGACTAAACCAATTGCAATGGGATAGTTCCAGCCTGACTCCAGGAATATATTTACTCCACCTGCAGGTTGGCCAGAAAATTATAACACAGAAGGTTTTAAAGTATTAGCTTTGTTCCATCAATCAAAATCCAAATGACATGATAAAATCAACTCTACTCATTGCAGTCATTCTCATCAGTTTTGCTGCTGCCACCCCGCAGTCGTGCCTGCCCGAAGGCATTACCTTCAGCACGCAGGAGCAGATTGATAATTTCCAAACCAATTATCCGGGGTGCGCGGAGATTGAGGGGGATGTAACCATATTTGGTAACGATATAACCAATCTTAACGGATTGAGTGTTCTGACTTTCATTGGGGGAGATATTGATATTCTTTCAAACCCCGTCCTGACCAGCATGACCGGATTAGATAATTTGACTTCTGCTGGGGGATCAGTTTGGATAGTAGCTAACGCTGTCCTGACCAGTATGACCGGCCTCGATAAACTAACTTCTACCGGAGGGGATATAGTTATATTTAGTAACCATGCACTGGCTAGTTTGACCGGTTTGGATAGTTTAGCTTCCGTCGGAGGCAACCTGATTATTGGATGGATAATAGGTGGAAATTCATCACTTACCAGTCTAACAGGGTTGGAAAATCTAACTTCTGTAGGTGGAAGCCTTGAAATCACCCTCTCAAAACTTGCGCATCTTACCGGATTAAATCAATTGACTACAGTAGGAGGCGACTTAAGATTAAACCAGAACTCTTCCCTTCAAAATTTGACAGGGCTGGAAAATTTAACATCAATAGGTGGCAGTATTCATATTTCTGATAACGGCCTCCTTACAAATTTGGATGGATTGAATAACCTGAATTCCATTGCGGGTAACCTTTTCATTACATATAACAATTCATTAACCGGCCTCGCAGGATTGGAGAATATTGCAGCCAGTTCCATCACAAATCTATACATAGCCAATAATACCTCTTTATCCACTTGTGATGTGCAAAGCATCTGCGATTACCTGGTTGCGCCATCCGAAACGGACACAATTTCGAACAA
>JACZJL010000087.1 GCA_014860585.1 Bacteroidales bacterium
CCTCGCAGGATTGGAGAATATTGCAGCCAGTTCCATCACAAATCTATACATAGCCAATAATACCTCTTTATCCACTTGTGATGTGCAAAGCATCTGCGATTACCTGGTTGCGCCATCCGAAACGGACACAATTTCGAACAACGCTCCCGGCTGCAACAACCCGGAAGAAGTTATCGAAGAATGTATGGTTACTGTGGAGGAAATCACGCCACCGGAAAGTTTGTCCGTTTTCCCCAACCCCGCTAACGATCGGCTGACTGTTCAACTTATACTTGAAAAACCAGAACCCATTCACCTCACTGTGCTAAATGCCGCAGGACAACAGATGGCCTTGATAACCGATGATCAGCCAAAAGCAGGAGATTTCCGGACTGAGATTGACATTTCAAAATGGCCGGTGGGGGTTTATTTGTGCCTGGTGTGGGTTGGGCAGGAAACTTTGACACAGAAAATCATTAAAGTTCAATAAATGAATTTTAAAAAAACTGGAAACCATGAAAACTTTATTTTTATTCTTAGCAGCAATGATGATCCTGACTTATCAGACCAATGCCCAAAATCCGCAGTGGCTGAATTACACCAATGGTGATAATATCTTTGCCCTTGCGGAAGAGGGTGAATTTATATGGGTAGGTAATAATGGTGGAATGGTAAAACTCAATAAAACAAACGGAGAAACTACCTTTTACAATAAAGCAAATTCTGGCCTGCCTGTTAATGATGTTCGGTCAATAGCAATATCCGAAAACGGAACGAAATGGATTGGAACTTTTGGAAGCGGACTGGCAGCTTTTGACGGTATCAATTGGACAACCTACAGCACTACCAACTCTGGTCTGCCTGACGATTATATTGCGTCAATAGACATAGACCCAGATGGCACCAAGTGGATTGGTACCAAGGGTGGATTGGCAGCATTTGACGGCACAAACTGGACAACCTACAACACTTCCAACTCTGGCCTGCCTTATGACAATGTCCGTTCAATTGCCATAGATAAAAACGGCACGAAGTGGATTGGAACCGGAGTTGGATTGGCAGCATTTGACGGCACAAACTGGACGACCTACAACACTTCCAACTCTGGCCTGCCTAATAACAGTATCCATTCATTAGCCATAGACGAAAACGGCACGAAGTGGATTGGAACCTCTCTTGGCGGATTGGCAGTATTTGACGGCGCCAACTGGATTACATACAACACTTCAAATTCGGGCTTGCTGGATAATTGGATTTATTCAATAGCCATAGACAAAAACGGCACGAAGTGGATTGGAACCTATTTTGGCGGGTTAGCAGCATTTAACGGCACAACCTGGACAACCTACAACACTTCAAATTCAGGATTGCCTGATAACACTATCAGGTCTGTAGCCATAAACGAAAGCGGTACGATGTGGCTTGGAACTTGGTTTGGCGGATTGGCAGTATTTGACGGCGCCAACTGGATTACATATGATACTTCAAATTCGGCTTTGCCTGTTAACCGTATCTTGGCAATAGCCATTGACGAAAACGGAACGAAATGGATTGGAACCTTGGGTGGCGGATTGGCAGTATTTGACGGAACAAACTGGACGACCTACAACACTTCAAATTCAGGCTTGCCGGATGACGACGTTATCACAATAATCATAGACGAAAACGGTACAAAGTGGATTGGAACCAGGGGTGGATTGGCAGCATTTGACGGTAATAACTGGACAACCTACAGCACTTCCAACTCTGGTCTGCCTGACGATTATATTGCGTCAATAGACATAGACCCAGATGGCGCCAAGTGGATTGGAACCAAGGGTGGATTGGCAGCATTTGACGGTACAAACTGGACGACCTACAACACTTCCAACTCTGGTCTGCCTGACGATTATATTGCGTCAATAGACATAGACCCAGATGGCACAAAGTGGATTGGAACTAATGATGGATTGGCAGCCTTTCATGGAACCGACTGGATGATTTATAATACTTCAAATTCGGGCTTGCCTGATAACATAATCGCCGCTTTAGTCATAGATAAAAATGGCACCAAGTACATTGGAACCTTTTTTGACGGATTGGCTCTTTATAATGAAAATGGTATTCCAGTAGGTGTAATGGAGTTCAACCTGCCAAATCAATCAATGGCAGTAAAAGTCTTTCCCAATCCTTTCACAACCAACATCATCATTGAATTTGACCTGCCACAAAATTCAATTGCTTCCATTCAAATTTTCAATTGCATCGGCGCAAAAATAGCCGAATTACACAATGACCTGCTGCCTGCCGGGCAACAACAATTTACGTGGGATGCAGGCAGCCTGCCAAAAGGAATTTATTTCTGCAAAGTGCAAACCGGCCAGAAAACCACTTCACAGAAAATCATCAAAATCAATTAACTGAAGGCTGCAGTTTCCAAAAGTTCCGTGAGTTCAAAACGTAAAAAGTGAATTGCATTGAAATATTGTCAGGGCTGGAGTGCACTGAGAGTCTTCAGGACGATTAACAACTTTCCATTCTAAAATTTAACACAACCTTACACACCCCCTGATTGTTATGAATTGTGAGGCTGTAATTAATTTTTGTTTGGATTCGGCCTTTACTTTTGCAACCGTTTCGAAAAAAAAATGTCATTAACCCAAAACTCTTGTTGATTTCTTTATTAACCGAAAACTCTTTTATGATCTTCAGAAAAGTATTGATTTTGTTAACCGTACTGCTGGTATTCCAGTTAAGTGCGTTTGCGGAAAGTGATCCTGCTGCGTTGAAATTTACGATCAGCGGCTACATTACTGATGAGAAAAATGGGGAAACCCTGCTCGGCGCCACTGTTTACATCACCGAGTTGCAAACCGGCACAGTGTCGAACTTTTACGGGTTCTATGCCCTTACGCTCCCTCCCGGTAAGTATTCGCTTACCTTTTCCTATATTGGTTACCAGAACGTCTCCAAAGCGATAGAGCTGACAGCAGATATGACTTTGAATATCGGTTTAAGCTCATCGCAGCAAGTGCTTGAGGAAATTGTGATTGTGGGTGAACGTGAGGATAAAAACGTAAGAGCGCCCGAAATGAGCGTAACCAAAGTAGAGTCGAAAACCATTAACCAGATTCCGGCGCTCTTTGGAGAGATTGATGTGATCCGCGCCATGCAGCTTTTACCCGGCATTCAGACCATCTCCGAAGGCTCTACCGGCTTCAGCGTAAGAGGAGGCAGCGCCGACCAAAACCTTGTGCTGCTCGACGAAGCAGTCGTTTACAACGCAGGGCATATGCTGGGATTTTTCTCGGTGTTCAATAACGACGCCGTGAAAGATGTAACCATGTATAAAGGGGATATTCCGGCGTCGCAGGGGGGAAGAATTGCCTCGATGATGGATGTGAGAATGAAGGATGGAAACAACAAAAAGTTTTCAGCTACCGGCGGCATCGGCCTGATCTCAAGCAGGCTGACGCTTGAAGGGCCGATCCTGTCAGAAAATACTTCATTTATCGTTTCAGGCCGAAGGACCTACGCTGATCTTTTTCTCCCACTGGCCAATGACCCGAATGTGCAGGATAGCAGGCTGTATTTCTATGATTTCAATGCAAAAGTGAACCATACGATCAATGAGAATAACCGTGTTTTCATTTCGACTTACCTGGGCAGGGATGTGTTTTCGAACGAATTTGCTGAAATGACCTTGGGCAACAGCACCGTTACCATGCGGTGGAATCATCTGTTTTCCAAGAAATTGTTTTCCAACTTTACCCTCTTACGTTCGCGTTACGACTACGAATTGGGTGTTCCGGAAGGACAAGCCAACTCGTTTGAGTGGAAATCGCGGTTGCTTGATTATAGCGCCAAAGCCGATTTCACCCTGTTTTACGATACGCGCAATACGATAAAGTTCGGAGGCAGCATGATTTATCATACCTTCAATCCCGGTGAGGCAAGAGGGATAGGTGAGGAGACATTTTTTAATGAATATGTACTTCCAAAAAATTATGCACTTGAATCTGGATTATATATCAGCAATGAACAGCAGATTAGCGACGTCCTGACACTTAAATACGGTCTGAGGTTTTCGATATTCCAGAATATTGGTCCGGGTGTTTCCTATGACTTCGATGAAAACTACACCATGGTTGATTCCACGAATTATTCAAACGGACAGTTTTTCAATACTTACACCAACCTCGAACCCCGTTTCGGTCTGACTTACCTGCTCAATGAGCGGTCTTCCATCAAAGCGAGTTATTCCAGAACTGCTCAATATCTTCAGTTGGCGCAGAATTCCACAGCGGGCACACCACTTGACATCTGGTTTCCGTCGAGCCCCAATGTTAAACCGCAGATTGCCAACCAGGGAGCTGTCGGGTATTTCCGGAATTTTGACGACAACAGGTGGGAATTTTCTGTCGAAACCTACTACAAGGACATGCAAAATGCCATTGATTTTAAAGACCATGCTTATTTGCTGTTAAACAAAGAACTGGAAGGCGAGCTGCGGTTTGGCAGGGCATGGGCTTATGGCATGGAGTTCATGCTGCGAAAAGTGAAAGGCGACCTCACCGGTTGGATCGGCTACACGCTGTCAAAAGCAGAACGGGAAATTGAAGAGATCAACAATGGAAATCCATACCCGGCCAATTATGACAAACCACACGATTTGTCCATTGTGGTAAATTACGATCTAAGTCCGCGGGTTTCGATGGGCGCAAACTGGGTCTATGCCACGGGCAGACCGGTTACTTTTCCGGTCGGGCGTGCCGTTTGGGGAAACGCTGTGGTTCCTATCTATTCCGAACGAAATGCTTATCGCATGCCTGATTATCACCGGCTTGATGTTTCAGTAACCCTCAGGCCAACGCCAAATCCCAACAGAAAATGGTATGGCGAGTGGAACCTCTCGGTTTACAATGCTTATGCCCGTAAAAATGCATGGACCATCAACTTTGTGCAGGACGCCAATGATCCTTACACCACTTATGCCGAAATGACCTATCTCTTTTCCATCATACCCAGCATAACCTACAATTTCCGCTTTTAACCCAATCGAAAATAGATATGATCATGAAAAATACAGTTGCAATAACATTCCTGGTTCTTTTGGTTTATTCCTGCACCGAACGCATTGATGTAAAACTCGATGAGCAGGAGTATGCCCGCATTGTAGTGGAAGGCAATATTTCGACCGATACCACTGCACACATCGTTAAACTGACAAAAACTGCCGATTATTTCGTCAACGAGCCGGCTGAGCCGGTAAGTGGGGCGCTGGTGACCATTTCAAGTGATGCTGATTTTTTCGAGCTCACCGAAACCCCTGAAAATTCAGGAATTTACCTGACAGCACCTGATGTGTATGGAAAAGTCGGCAGCGAATACCGGCTGAGGATCGTCCTGGATGAGGAAATAGGCGGTGCAAAGGAATTTGAAGCTATCTCCAAAATTTATCCTATTAACGAAGTCGACTCCATCGATTTGAAATTTTATGAGTACTGGGGCGAAGATGGTTTTTACGAAGTACAATGTTTTGTTTGGGATCCGCCAACTGAGGATTTCTACATGTTTGAAACCTATATCAACGGACGTTTGGTCACCGATTCGATCAGTAAGGTTTTTGTGGTTGACGATCTGCTTTACAATGGCAACTATACTAATGGCATTGGAGTAGGATACTTTGATCAAAGCCTGAGCTACGAAAAAATTGTTCCGGGCGATACGGTGAAACTAAAAATATCGAGGTTGACCAAAGACCATTCAGAATTTATTTTCAGGGTACAGGAAGAAATCAGCTACCAATCGCCACTTTTCAGCGGGCCACCGGCGAATGTTAACGGCAACATTTCAAACGGAGGATTTGGGTTTTTTGGAGCTTACTCTGCAAGTTACTCTACCACTGTTTTAGAAAATCCTTCCAAACAATAATGACCTCAGTTTGTTTCTCGGTAACTGCAACAATCATTGATTAGTGGTTTCACAGCATTTTTTAAAACCAAAATTCATAAACAACATGTT
Source organism: Bacteroidales bacterium (assembly GCA_014860585.1). Lineage (NCBI taxonomy): Bacteria > Pseudomonadati > Bacteroidota > Bacteroidia > Bacteroidales > Bacteroidales bacterium. The sequence goes on from JACZJL010000087.1 coordinate 5,983, forward strand.
CAGATTGCCTGACGGAGGTCCAGTTTATCACGAGACCGATTTAGATCATTTGTTTGTAGAACCGTGGAATGCCATTTCTTCACTCACCTTCCTGATCCCTGTTTTTTACCTCTTGTATCACCTTAGAGGGCAATACCGGCAATATGCTTTCCTGATCTTCTGGGCTGCACCGCTAATGGCCATCGGAGGAATAGGCAGCACATTGTACCATGCCTTCAGGGCACATCGTTTTTTCCTCTTCCTGGACTTTGTCCCCATCGCCATCATGACACTCTCGATCAGCATTTACCTCTGGAACAAGGTGTTGCCACATTGGATGTATGTGATTGGGGTGATTACCGTTTCGTTGATATTCCGGTTTGCTGCATTTCGCCTTGTTGAAGGACATGCAGCCATCAATCTTTCCTACTTTATCACAGGGTTGATGATCTTTCTCCCGGCCATGATATTTTTGATCAGTACACGGTTTAAGTATGTCAAATACCTTCTTTACAGCGCTCTTTTCCTCCTGTTAGCACTCTTTTTCCGGCATGCTGATGACTGGGAAAATCAAATTTTTAAAGCAGGAACCCATTGGCTGTGGCACATTTTTACTTCTATTGGAGCCTTAACACTGGCAGTTTACCTGATTAAAGTCAAAGATATCCGTTTGACTGGTTATAAGTTGGAGTAAGGGAGGTTTTGATTACTTCTGCAACCCTTCAATTGCTATATCCCTCCTCCATTGCTGAACGACTGATCCAACGGTTTTTGCTGTGTGATCCTTGAATATGGAGGTAAATCTTTTGTAACCCAGATGTTGCCTCCTATCACCGAGCCTTTACCAATAGAAATTCTTCCCAGAATTGTAGCATTGGAATAAATTATTACATCATCCTCAACAACAGGATGACGGGGGATTCCTTTGATCGGATTACCCTGGTCGTCTAAAGGGAAACTTTTAGCTCCAAGGGTCACTCCCTGGTAAATTTTGACCCGTTTCCCGATAATCGCTGTTTCACCGATGACAACGCCCGTTCCGTGGTCAATGGCAAAAAACTCATCAATCTTCGCGCCGGGGTGAATATCAATACCAGTTTCGGAGTGTGCCATTTCGGAGATGATACGGGGGATAAGCGGCACGTTCAGATTGTAAAGTTCGTGGGCGATGCGATGATTGGTCATGGCGCGAATGGTAGGATAACTGAAGATGACCTCTCCTTCACTGTTGGCAGCGGGATCTCCAAGATAAGCTGCCCTCACGTCCGTTGCTAACAGCCGGCGGATTTCAGGAAGTTTAGCTATCAATTGTGTTGACTTTTCCATGGCTTCATTTTCCCCACATTCATAGTCGAACTCCTGATCCTGCCGGCACGAAAAACATATTCCCCTGAAAACCTGGTCGCTCAACAGCCTGAAAGCTTCATCCACATTCACTCCCAGGTGATAGGAGTAGTTATTTCTGTTGAGGGATGAATGACCAAAATAACCTGGAAATAATATTTCCCTGAATTTATTCACCATCTCATTCAAAATAACAACCGAAGGCATACTGCGCCCATGCTGCGGCATGTACACCATTTTGTATGATTCGCTGAGTGAGAGCTTTTCAATAGCAGTTTTTATGATTTCATCGTGGAATTTATCTTCTTTCATACTTCTTAACTGGATTTTTTTAAAATTTATACCGACCATAGGTCTGTTTAATCAGCCATTACTTTTTATCGTTCATGGAGGGCAAACTGGAAAAGAACAAGTCGTTGTGTGATCGGGACAAATGAAACATTAAACCCTGGATTGAGGTGGGTTCAGCACTTCATTCACAGGTAAATAAAACACATGAATTATTCTGCTGCATAAAGTGATGTGCTCAAATACCGCTCCCCAGTATCGCAGGTTATCAGTACAATGTTCTTTCCCTGGTTTTCGGTGCGGCGCCCAATCTCCATGGCAGCCCAAAGGATGGCGCCGCTTGAAATTCCGCTGAAAACACCAGCTTCCCGTGTCAGTCGTCGTGCAAGGGTTGTAGCATCCTCATCGGTTACCATAATCACCTCATCGAGAATATTTACATTCAGTACTTCAGGGATAAATCCCGGTCCGATGCCCGCAATCCGGTGCTTTCCAGGTTTTCCTCCCGACACTACGGGTGATCCGGCCGGTTCCACACCAACAACATTTATGGCATTGTTTTTACTTTTCAGGTACTCACCTGTACCTGTAACCGTTCCACCAGTTCCCATCCCAGCAATAAAAATATCTAATTTACCATCCATATCATGCCATATTTCGGGGCCGGTGGTTCGGCGGTGCATCTCAACATTGGCCTTATTTCGAAACTGGTATGGGATGAAACTGTGCTCATAGTTGTGACTTAGTTCAATGGCTTTGTCAATCGAACCCTGCATCCCTTTGTCAGCTTCGGTAAGCACCAACTCGGCGCCGTAAGCTTTAATCAGCAGCCTGCGTTCGATCGAAGTGGCCTCCGGCATAGTAATCACCAGCCGGTAACCCCTTGCTGCACACACCATTGCCAGACCAATACCGGTATTGCCGCTGGTTGGCTCGATGATCACCGTATTGCGGTTGATCAGCCCCTTTTCTTCGGCATCCTGGATCATAGCCCAAGCCAACCTGTCTTTCACCGAGCCACCAGGGTTCTGATACTCTAACTTCGCAAACAGGTTGGCGCCACATTCCTCGCTAAACTTTCCCAGGTGAATCAGCGGAGTACGTCCAATAAGATCAGTAATATTTTCTGCAATCTTCATAATAAAAGGTTTATGCTAATAAAAGATGGAATTGGGGTAAAATGTTCAGCACTAATTCCGCATTCGGTGGGACGACCTTCCCGACTCCAGGTCGGGACGCGATAACCAACCAAATTATGTTTTCACCAAATAAAAAAAGGTCAAGCATTTAAAAACACTTAACCTTCTGATTTTCACTTGTCGGGGTAGTCCCGCATTCGGCGGGACGACCTTCCCGACCCCAGGTCGGGACGCGATAACCAACCAAATTATGTTTTTACCAAATAAAAAAAGGTCAAGCATTTAAAAACACTTAACCTTCTGATTTTCAATTGTCGGGGTAGTCCCGCATTCGGCGCGACGACCTTCCCGACCCCAGGTCGGGACGCGATAACCGACCAAATTATGTTTTCACCAAATAAAAAAAGGTCAAGCATTTAAAAACACTTAACCTTCTGATTTTCAGTTGTCGGGGTAGTCCCGCATTCGGCGGGACGACCTTCCCGACCCCAGGTCGGGACGCGATAACCAACCAAATTATGTTTTCACCAAAAAAAAAGGTCAAGCATTTAAAAACACTTAACCTTCTGTAAATAGCAAATTTAATTTCATCAGTTTTTCGCAATTGTGTTTCATCAGTTTTTCGCAAAAGTAATTCACCAGTTTTTGTGTTGATTATTTGTTTTGGTTACCTGTTGTTTGGTTGTCATTCTGAGGCCTTTTCC
>JACZJL010000088.1 GCA_014860585.1 Bacteroidales bacterium
CTTGAACCCGACGGACAACCAGACCCGATGGCAATGGGTGATGATCTGAACAACACTGACGATGAAGATGGAGTGGTAGTGCAGAATACTTTAATGGCCGGACCGGGTGGATTTATCTATGTAATCGCTTCAAACTACGGATTTCTGAATGCATGGCTTGACCACGAACCCAACGGAACCTGGGCTGAGCCGCACGATCATGTGATCATTGATCGTCCTGTGATGCCCGGAATAAATTACATTCACATGATGATCCATCCGTTTGCACAGGTAGGTCCGACATATTCCCGGTTCAGGTTCAGCACAGCGCCAGGCCTGTCCTATATGGGACCAGCATCCGACGGCGAAGTGGAAGATTATAAAATGTTCATCTATCCTAACTCATGGTATTGGATGCCAACAGGTAAGGTTCACTGGATTGATATCCCGGTATCGGTAAATCCACAGGTCAATGGAGCGCCTATTGGTGTCGGAGATGTTATTGGTGCTTTTTACACCGATGATTTCGGAGTTGAACGTTGCGCGGGAAGTGCGGTTTGGGATGGTATTAACAACCTGAATTTCAGTATTTGGGGCGATAATCCGGAAATTGGCGGAAAAGAAGGCTTCTATGATGGAGAAGATATCATCTGGAAGATCTTTTCCTGCAATGACCTCACTACTTACACTGCAACTGCCACCTATGATATTTCCTACCCCAATTTCGATGGAAAATTCCATAATAACGGGCATTCTGCACTAACCAGCCTGAAAGTTATTTCTTCGCAAACCCAGATTATTGCTGTTCCACAGGGCTGGGGAGGGGTTTCCTCGCACCTTATGCCCTTTGATGCCAATATTGTAAATATATGTTCCGGAATTCAGAACGATCTTACTATACTTCAGAGCATGCTTGGGGTTTACTGGCCGGCAATGAATGTGAACAGCCTGGTCAACTGGAATCCTTACGAAGGGTACAAAATCAGGGTTACTTCCGATGTTTCTCTTTGCATCACGGGCGCACCGCTCACCAACAGGACACTCAACCTCTCAGCCGGTTGGCATATCATTCCGGTGTTGAGTTCCAATAATGTTTCAACTGCAAGTGTGCTAAGTTCTCCTTCAGTTGTTATCGCCAAGGAAATCTCAGGTGGAAAGGTTTACTGGCCCGCCATGTCAATCTATACATTGAATGTTCTTGAAGCCGTTAAATCCTACATGGTTTATCTTTCTGCACCTGCCACCATCACCTTCCCGTCCAAAGGTGGCGAAGGATTGGAACCAGATAAGGAAGAACTGTTGAACTCACCATGGAATAAGGTGATCAGAACAGGAAGCACTCATGTAATTTCTGTTTCGTCATTCATGGCTGACCAATTCGATGATGGCGACCTAATCGGTGCATTCAACAGCAGAGGGATGAATTTTGGATTAGCTGCCTTTTCGAAGGAAGGTAATGCCCTGGTCGTTTATGGCGACGATCCCTATACAGTAGAAGTGGATGGGATGATGGAAGGTGAAGAAATCCAATTTATGGTTTATCGTCAAAAAACCGGAGAGATCGCAGAGATCAATCCAACCTTCAATCCAGCTATGCCAAACACTGAAAATTACTTCGTAACCGACGGCATCTCAGCTATCGAAATGCTCACCGGATTAAACGAACAAACAACTGTCATCAACTTTGAAATTTACCCCAACCCAGTCAGCGAAAATCTCAATATCAGGTTCAATAATAAGGATTCGGAAAATATTACCATTGAGATCATGAACCTGCCGGGCGAAATGGTTTGCAGCCCGGTAAGCACCAGCAACGCGCAGGCCAGCATCAACCTGAGCCATCTTGCCGAAGGTTGCTATCTGGTCAGGGTCGGCAATGGAATTTCACAAACAACAAGTAAGGTGATTGTTCAAAGATAAACCTACAAACTATCCCGATACCACAACCCTGTTCAAGCCCCGGAGAAATCCGGGGTTTTTTATTGCAGAGCGGAATTGCAATACATGATATGCATTTCGCCAAGTTGGGTGGATTTACGCAACAACAACATTTTGCTCATTTTAAAACTTAAAAAAGAACAAAAGATTTTGGTGCTTAAAAATTTGTAATTCAGCACAATATACTATATATTTGCTTTTTTTCTTATCCTGTCAGTTCTGGCACACTTTTACATTAATGAGGAGAAAAGCATTGATTTAATGTCTAACTAAAAACCTAAATGAAATGAAAACAAAAATCTCGACATCTGGAATTGTTCTGCTGATTTGCCTTACAATGAATCTTTTTGCAGAACACGTAAAAACAAGCGATGCCATCAATATTGGCAAAAACTTCTACTGGGAGAATTCCCGGGATACAAAAGCAATGGCTTATGATCAAATCAAACCGGAACTTTATTCGACTGCAACCTTCAATGGTATTCCACTTTACTATGTTTTCAATATCAACTTGGAGGACGGTTTCGTCATCATAGCAGCAGATGATCGTGTTGTACCGGTGCTTGGGTTCAACTTTACAGGGAGTTTTAATGATAAAAATCTACCGCCAGCCATGGAAGCCTGGTTACAAAGTTTCAGGGATCAGATTGCACAGGTAATTGAGCAGGAACTTGCCGGAGATGAAAGCGTTGAGCATCTATGGGAAAAGTATAAAACCTTTAATCCTTCACCGGTCAAATCGAAAGGAGTGGATCCGCTTGTCGCTGCAAAATGGAGCCAGGAGAAATACTACAATGCATTCTGCCCATCTGATCCGGCTGGTTTCGACAACCATGCGCTTGTTGGCTGTGTGGCAGTAGCTATGGGACAGATTATGAAATGCTTTGGGTATCCTGTACAAGGATCGGGCAACCATGCATACACACCGGCAACAAATCCGGGTTATGGGGTGCAAAGCGCCGATTTCCATGCAGCAAATTACGATTATGCAGTAATGCATGATTCGCTCAGCACCTATGATAATCAGGTTGCCGAATTGCTATACCATTGCGGGGTTTCGGTGGATATGGATTACGGCCCGGTTAGTTCGGGAGTTCCTTTTGCAAATACAATCAAAATCAGAGATGCTTTTGTCGGGTATTTCAACTATTCCTCCGATGCTGAATTATTGTTCAAAAATAACTACTCCAATTTGGATTGGCAAACTATGCTGATAGCACAACTCGATCAGCAGCGTCCGGTGTATTACCAAGGTATGCAGGATGCGGATGCCGGTCATGCTTTTGTCTGCGACGGCTACCTGCAAACAGACTATTTTCATTTTAACTGGGGGTGGAGTGGAGAAGATGATGGTTTCTTTTATCTGAATAATTTAAATCCTAAAACTCATAATTTCACCCTTAATCAGTCTGCAATTTTCAATCTTTACCCACCTAAAATCATTTACGTTGATAAAGACGCAAATGGCCTGAACAATGGCAAATGCTGGAGGGATGCTTTTGTTTTACTGCAGGATGCCATTGATGCAGCAGTTCAGGGTGATAGTATCTGGGTTGCTGAGGGAAAGTATGCCCCAACAGGTAATGGTATGCTTAGATTAAGACATTTTGCACTTAAAAATAATGTAAAGATTTACGGTGGATTTAAGGGTGATGAGAATCCCGGAACATTTGATTATTTCAGCAGAAACTTCCTTCAGAATGAAACCATTCTGGATGGTGAAAAGGACCGGTATCATGTTGTTAAAAATATGAACATTAATAACACCGCTCTATTAGATGGGTTTTCCATTACAGGAGGCAGAGCTGTGGATCAAGATGTTGAAAATCAAAAGGGAGCCGGAATGTATAACGATGCAAGCAATCCCCGAATCATAAACTGCCGGTTCTATGATAATTTTTCAAATGCTTTCGGGGCAGGGATGTTCAATCTGAACAGCAACCCGGAAATCACCAATTGCATTTTTTCGGGAAATGAAACAACGGATGCCGGAGGAGGTATGTTTAATCATACCAGTAGCCCGGTAATTGTGAATTGTCTTATTAATGGTAACAGCGCAATCAATGGTGGCGCCATCTACAATTTGCAGAGTTTTGTTCAGGTTATAAACACTACAATTTCAGGTAATAAGGCTTTAACATGTGGCGGCGGGATTTGTAATCACGAACAATTAGCCTCATTGGTTATTCTTAAAAACTGCATTTTGTGGGGTAATGAGGTGATGAATGATCAGGGTGGATTCTTCATGGGGCATCAACTCTATAATGAAGGAATGATGAATAAGGTTAATTTTCTCAACTCATGTGTGCAAACAGGGGGAAATTTCCATGTTTACGGTAACGGAATGATTTTCTACAATCTGGGGTGTATTTTCTCTGATCCATGGTTTGTATTCCCAGAGCCTGCATCAAACGCACCAAACTCATTTGGCAATTACAGGCTACAAATCATTTCACCCGCTATTGATGCAGGTGATAACGGATTAGTTCCTGCCGGTGTTGAGAAAGATCTTGACTGGAACCTGAGAATTTCCTGGTTCAATGTTGATTTGGGAGCGTATGAATCACCAAATGATTGCCATCTGCCGAAAAACCTGTCAGCAATTGAAATTACCGAAAATGCAGCGAAATTGATCTGGACACCGGGAGGTTCAGAGGGGGAATGGAGCCTTGAATGGGGGATTGCTGGTTTTGTTCCTGGAAGCGGAGTAATGGTTACTGGATTAAATAATCATCAATATCTTTTGAATATTTTAAGCCCGGCAACGGATTATGATTTTTATGTTCAGGCTGTTTGTGCTGGCGGATTTCAAAGTTTATGGGCAGGGCCACACAGATTTTCCACTCAACCTGCCCAGCAGGTCAGCCAGTTAATCATTCTTGATCAGGGCTGGTCGGGCGTTTCTTCCTATCTTGAGCAGACCAACTGTGATGTAGTGCAAATGTTTTCTCCGGTTGTCCAGGAATTGGTGATTTTATTGAATATGACTCAGGTGTATTGGCCAGGTCAAAACATAAACGAAATCGGGCTTTGGAAAACCACTCAAGGCTATAAAATAAAAATGGCAGACGACGAAATATTGAATGTTTGCGGAATAAAGACCTTTAACCGTTTGCTGTCCCTTTCACCCGGTTGGCATATAATACCTGTCCTTTGCGAGAACAATGTGGCAACATCAGCAATATTAAAAGATCCGGGAGTAATGATTGCCAAAGAGATTTCAGGACCAAGAGTGTATTGGCCGGCGATGTCAATCAGTTCTCTGGATGTTTTGGAACCAGGAAAAGCTTACATGGTCTATCTTACCGCGCCTGCCACCATCGCTTTCCCGTCCAAAGGTGGCGAAGGGTTGGAACCAGATAAGGAAGAACTAAACTCGCCATGGAATAAGGTGATCAGAACAGGAAGCACTCATGTAATTTCTATTTCGTCATTCATGGCTGACCAATTCGATGAAGGTGACCTCATTGGCGCTTTCAACACCAGTGGAGTGAATGTCGGATTAGCTGCCTTTTCGAAGGAAGGCAATGTCCTGGTCATTTATGGCGACGATCCCTACACAACAGAATTGGACGGGATGATGGAAGGTGAAGAAATCCAATTTAAGGTTTATCGTCAAAAAACCGGAGAGGTCGCAGAGATCAATCCAACCTTCAATCCAGCTATGCCAAACACTGAAAATTACTTTGTAATCGACGGCATCTCAGCTATCGAAATGCTCACCAGAATAAATGAACAAACAACTGTCATCAACTTTGAAATTTACCCCAACCCAGTCAGCGAAAATCTCAATATCAGGTTCAATAATAAGGATTCAGGAAATTTCACCATAGAGATCATGAACCTGCCGGGCGAAATGGTTTGCACCCCTGTAAACACCAGCAACGCGCAGGTCAGCATTAACCTGAGCCATCTTGCCGAAGGTTGCTACCTGGTCAGGGTCAGCAATGGAATTGCACAAACAACAAGTAAGGTGATTGTTCAAAGATAAACCTACAAACTATCCCGATACCACAACCCTGTTTAAGCCCTCCCGCGCTGGAGGGCTTTTTTTTACCAGTTACCTAAGCAGCTGAATTTTTTCTGATAAAAAAAAGTGTGTGAAAAAATTTCCGTGTAATTTTACCGTCTGATTTATATTCTAAAACTTTATTTCTTAAAATAGCTGAATCAATTGGATGTTGCTCAATTAAAAATATTTACTAAACCTGAATACGATGAAAAAACTATTACAACTTTTGCTGGTATCTCTTTTCACTTTAGCGCTTTACTTTGGACAGGCGAATCAAGTATTTGGTGAAATTCCACAACGAAATACACCTCCCGGCTGGGAGTTTAACCCGACCGGATCATCGCATATCATCGCGGTTACAACATCATTGGTGTTCAATTGCATCACGCTGGCTGATGGGGATTACATTGGTGTTTTTTATACAAATGATTCGGGAGAATTAGCCTGTGGTGGAGCACTGGCATGGAATCCCAATCTGAGCCAGGTAGTTGCTGCGTATGGTGACGACATAACAACCCTTGGCGTTAAGGATGGATTTGCTGAAAATGAGCCATTGACATGGAAAGTCTATTACAATCAAACCGGGCTGGAACAATTGGTTTATGTGACCTATAATGCTGCGATGCCCAATTTCAATGGTTTGTATGTAACCAATGGCGTATCAGCACTTAGCAGTATGCTGAATCCGATTGGTTTAGAGGTTACTGCTGATCCTTTAACAACTTGTGCCAGCGATCCTGTACAACTTAGTGCGAATGTAACGGGTGGTTGTGGCACGCCGATTTTCTCCTGGACATCCGATCCGGCAGGGTTTGTCTCTGCCCTTCAAAATCCTGTTGTTTATCCAACTGTTACTACAACCTATTTTATCACCGTCTCAAATTCTTTTGGGGACAGCCATTCGTCATCCGTTGTTGTTGAGGTCAACCCGCTACCGGTGTTTGATTGCCCGGCTTTCGGACCATTCTGCGAAGGAGACGAAGCTGTTGTTTTTGAAGGCAATGGAGTTTTCTCTTCCGGCGGTGATGTTGTAACCGGATTTGATCCTGTGATTGCCGGTGAATATTTCTTTGTTTACACCGAGACTAACACCTTTGGTTGTTCGGCCAGTTGTGAGTTCTCCATCGTGGTGAACCCGGTTCCGGTGTTTGATTGCCCGGCTTACGGACCATTCTGCGAAGGAGACGAAGCTGTTGTTTTTGAAGGCGCCGGCGTATACACCTTTAATGGTGAAGTGGTCACAGGGTTCAATCCAGCTGAAGCTGGCGAATACCTGTTTGTTTATACAGAAACCAACGCCTTTGGGTGTGAGGCAAGCTGTGAGTTCTCAGTTTTGGTGAAACTATTGCCACAATTAAATTGCCCGGCAAATCTTGAAGTTTGTCTTAACTCACCGGATGTTCTTCTAAATATCATTTCGCCACAGGGTGGCATTTATTCCGGCGAAGGAGTGCAGTTCGAAGATGGTAGCTACTATTTCGAACCCTTTACCGGAATTGGCACTTACATGATCACTTACTGCTACATTGATCCGGTTACAGGTTGTGAAAACTGCTGCGAGTTTGCAATCAATGTAGTTGCCAGTCAACTTATCGACATACCATCTGGTTGGAGCGGCATTTCAAGTTTCATTACTCCCACCGATTCTCAACTGAACAACCTCTTGTATCCAATCACCTACCCATTAATCATCCTGTCCAACTTCAACGGGGTCTATTGGCCGGGTGGTAATACATTTACGCTCAGCAACTGGGATGAATACTCCGGATATGCTATCAAAGCTGATTGGGAAACACAGTTGCCCATTTGTGGTGAAGAAGTGCTCGACAAAACGGTAAATCTAGGCCAGGGTTGGAGTATACTACCTGTGCTTAGCAGTGATGCTCTGGCCGTTGAGTCGCTGTTTGACGGAGTTACAGGTTTGCAAATTGTAAAAGATGTGGCAGGAACGGGTGTTTACTGGCC
>JACZJL010000089.1 GCA_014860585.1 Bacteroidales bacterium
GGGCAATTCCTGATTTTCAACATTTCGGGTTAAATCCAAATTTTTGAGACAGCCCCCTTTATGAGCGATCATCATTTAACTTGCTATTTGATATGTTTTTCGATCTCAGGGAGGATTTTATGAGCATCCACCGGTTTTCTGATAAAACCACGCACCGGAAACCAATGCGAAACCCCATCTTCACCTTTGTAATCAATCCCTGCTGACCCATCTTCGATATTTTTTACCAGGATTACCTGAAGATCCTTGAAGTTCGGATCTTTTCTGAACTCGCGGGCCATCTCCTGGATGCTTGGCTTATTTGTCATCAGGATGTCAATTGACGATTGAATCAGGAATGGAATATGGCTGAACTCCTTGCTGTTGAGCATTTGTTGAGCAAGTTCAAATCCTTCAAACTGGGTGGTCATCATCACATCAAGGATAGCCAGGTCAGGTTGGACGCTCCGCAATTTCTCAATGCCTTCGACTTTGTTCATTGCCGAATGCACTTCGTAACCGTTTTTGAATAAAATCGTCTCCAGCACTGTGATCACATCAATGTCATCATCAACAATCAAAATTTTTTTCTTTTTTTCCATGACAGATTTTTCTTAATTTTTTAACTCACTTTATTTTGGAAATAGCTAAATTCGAATAAATTGCGAAAGATTTTGGTGATTTTGGTTAAAACTTGCGAGGTGTTTATCGACAATAATTTTCGTTTGATTGGGGCAAAATTAGATAATTTTTTGATTGGCCACAGCTAAAATTGACTGTTCATCAATTTTTTCGAATATTGGCTTAATTTTGCATTTTTAACAATGATTTGATGCGATATTTTATCGAACTTGCTTACGATGGCTCGGCATATCATGGATGGCAGGCTCAGCCCGGATCGCGGTCTGTACAGGAACAGGTGGAGCTTGGACTAAAGTATAAAGCAGGACTTCCAGGCCGGATTACAGGGTGTGGCCGAACGGATGCCGGTGTGCATGCAAGGCAGTTTTATGCACATTTTGATTTAGAGATTGAATTGGATGTCGCTGGTCTTGATGATGTAGTTAAAGAGTTGAATAATTTTTTGAACAAAGACATTGTTATCAACCGGATTTTTACCGTTAATACTGGCGCACATGCACGTTTTGATGCCGTTTCAAGAACGTACACCTACCATATTGCTGTTTCAAAAAATCCTTTTAACAGGCTTTATGTCTGGTACTGGTACGTCAGACCTGATCTCAATTTGATGAACGAAGCCGCTTCAATCCTTCTGGATTATTATGATTTTACCAGTTTTTCTAAGTTGCACACCGATGTAAAAACCAATACCTGCAGGATTACGCATGCTCAATGGACTGAACAGGATAACACAATTACTTTTTCGATCACAGCTGACCGCTTTCTGCGCAACATGGTTCGCGCAATTGTGGGTACATTAATCGATGTTGGTCGTGGAAAAATATCCATTGACGGATTCAAAAAAATTGTCGAAAGTAAAAACCGTCAAAATGCCGGCATTTCTGTACCGGCAAATGCTCTATTTCTCGATCGGGTTGAGTATGACTGGTCCAAAATTTTGTAAAGGATTTTATTGATCGAAATTTATTTAAATAATTAAATAATAGACATTTACAAAATTATTTTTCCAACATTTAATTTGTACACGACTTTCGAAAGGAATTGTCAGGCAATTTTTTTTAAATTCTTTTGTTAAAAGGCTTGTTTTTATCCGAGGGAGTTAGTTAATTTGCCCCTCGGAATTAATTGAGTTTTTAATTATTATTTATTGAAAATCAAAAATATAACAAAAAATATTTTATCCTGATGGAGAAAAAACGTGTTATCAAAAGTATCGAAAACATTACCGAGGATGTAATGGAGGCGATCAAGAAAAAGTATCCCGACGGATGGTCGAATCACGTGCAGCGCATAAACAAAGGCAACAACGATTTTATGCATGTCATCACGGTGGACACTGCGGATGCTTCCTATTTGATTAAGGTGAAAGTGAAAGTGGATTCAATAGAGGAAGTTGAAAAGTTTACCAAACAGGTGGACTCGGGTGATGATATTGACAACACTGCCGAAGATACAACTGAAGATGTTCCGGATGTTGAAGATACAACGGAGGAATAATTTACCTAACTTGGAATCAACCTCATCTCTTTTTTCTGTGTTAAATTTTTCAAATATGCGATCAAAGTATCAACTTTGGGGTTAATTGGGTAAGTTTTTTTATCATTAACCTTGCAAAATGCTCCTTATCCAGCGCAATCAAACCGATCCTTACTTCAACCTCGCAGCCGAGGAGTATGTCCTGAAGTCATTTACTGAGGATATTTTTATGTTATGGCGCAATCATCCATCAATCATAATAGGTAAGCATCAAAATACATTGGCTGAGATTAACCTGGATTTCGTCAGAGAAAACAACATTCCGGTAGTGCGCAGGATTTCCGGTGGAGGAACAGTTTTTCATGACCTGGGCAACCTCAATTTTACATTTATCCGCAATGGTGATCATGAAAAGCTGGTCAATTTCAGGCAGTTTACCGATCCAATCATTGAAGTTCTGCAATCACTCGGACTTGATGCTAAGTTTGAGGGCCGAAATGACATCACCGTTAATGGCAGAAAGGTTTCTGGCAATGCCGAGCATGTTTACAAAAACCGCGTGCTACACCATGGTACCTTGTTGTTTTCGTCCAAGTTAACTGACCTTTCGGATGCCTTAAAAGTGAGCCCGGCAAAGTTTCTGGATAAAGCAGTGAAATCGGTCCGAAGCAGGGTTACAAACATCAGCGAACACCTGACTTCAAAGATGGATGTGATGGATTTTAAAACACTCATCCATGATCATATCACAGGCAAATACGCTGATGTAAGGGTTATAGATTTCTCTGATCAGGACATCATTGCAATCGATGCATTGGTGAAAGGAAAATACAACACCTGGTCATGGAATTTTGGGTATTCCCCTCAATACACTTTCAGGAAAATGCTCAAAGCCAATGGGGGAAGCCTCGAGTTCTTGCTCGATGTTCAAAACGGTATTATTCAACAGGCAAAGATTTATGGAGATTATTTTGGGGTGCGGGATACCGTAGAAATTGAACAATTATTGATTAACGAGCCGCATCTTCCCGAAAGGCTCAGGGAGGTTTTTAGCCCGGTCAACCTTGATCTCTATTTCAGCAATGTTGATCTGGAAGAATTCATGTCAGGATTATTTTAAATCACAAACATAAACAGTAAACGTAAATGACAATGACTAAAGAAGTAATTTTTGAAAAACTATGGGATATTTACGCCAGGCAAAATCCTTCCGTGCAGCGGATTCACGATTTGTTTGTCCAGGCAGGTGAAGTAGTTTATAACGATCATATTGCTTTCAGGACGTTCAATGATCCGCGAATAAATATCGAAGTGTTGGCAAAACCTTTCATTAAAGCCGGTTATGAAGAAAAAGGGCAATATGTTTTTGAAGCCAAGAAACTTTTTGCAAAACATTATGAACACAAATCAGACTCAAAGGCTCCACGCGTGTTTATCAGCGAGCTGAAAGTTGAAGAGTTCAGCGATTACTTGCAGGAAACCATTAAGGCAGCTATTGATATGATACCTGCTGATATGTTAAATTCTGACGAACTGATATACGCCGGTAACCTATGGGGCTCGCCATCCTATGAGACATATGAGCAGTTGCGTCAGGAATCTGAATATGCCGGCTGGCTTTATGTGTATGGCTTTTGCGCCAATCATTTCACGGTGAGTGTTAATGGGCTTGGAACTCTACATTCAGTGGAAAAAGTGAATAGTTTCCTGAAGAAAAACGGTTTTCAGATCAACGATTCTGGTGGTGAGGTCAAAGGAACACCGGCGGAATTATTAGAACAGTCGAGTATCAAATCGGAGATGATACCTGTTGATTTTGAAGAAGGATCATTCGAAATTCCTGGTTGTTATTACGAATTTGCCCGGCGTTATCCCGACGCAAATGGTGAACTTTACTCAGGTTTCATTGCCAAGTCAGCGGATAAGATTTTCGAAAGTACCGATTTCTATAATAAAGGTTAAATTCAATCATAACTTCATTTATTGAAAGGTCTTCATAACTGTCTCATGACTAAAAAATACTCAACTTTTTACAAAGAATATTTTTTAGTTCGTGAAAAAGTATGATCTTTGCCGCCCAATTTTCAATTGTTTATTAATCATTTAATTAAGTAAAATGCCAACAAAAATCAGATTGCAGAGACATGGTAAAAAGGGGCGTCCCTTCTACCATATTGTTATTGCGGATGGTCGGGCACCACGTGACGGAAGATTTACCGAAAGGATTGGTACTTACAACCCGGTTGCAAATCCGGCAGAGATCAACCTTGACTTCGACAAAGCCTTGTATTGGCTCCAGGTCGGCGCTCAACCTACTGACACAGTCCGCGCACTCCTTTCGATGAGGGGTGTTATTTACAAAAATCACCTGCTGAAGGGGGTTGCAAAAGGGGCTTTTTCAGCCGATGAAGCCGAAGTGAAATTTCAGGAGTGGATGGATGCCAAGCAACAAAGATTGCTCAATTCAATCAAAGAAGCTGAAAACAAGAAACGTACAGATTTGAAGAAAGCCCACGAAGAAGAGGTAAAAATCAAGGAAGAACGCGCTGCTGAAATCGCTAAAAAACGTGCTGACGAAATCGAAAAACAGGTTAGAGCCGCACAGGAAAAGAAAGCAGCCAAAGAACAAGCTGCAATGGCTGAGAATGCTGATGCAGCAACGGATGCAGAAGAATAAACCGGGATTAATCAGATAGATAGCTTCAGATTAGTTCATAAATTTAAGAAGGCCGGAGAAAATAAGCATTAGCGGATTTTCTTCGGTTTTTTTGTATCAATTATGCAAAAAGAAGATTTTTTCTTACTTGGTAAAATCACAAAGTTCAACAAAAAATCTGGTGATGTAACCATCTTAGCGGTTACCGATTCCCCGGAAACTTACATCAATTCTGGAGTGTTGTTCCTCGAAATCGATGGCGGATTAGTACCTTTTTTTGTTCGGGATTTAAAGTTGAAAGGTCAGGATGGCTTTCAGGTTCTGTTTGAAGACTATGATTTTCCGGAGAAGGCACAACATCTTGTTGGACTGAGCGTATTTCTACCGTCGGAACAGTTGACGGAACTTGCTTCGGATCAATTTTACTTTCATGAAATTTTGGAATTTATGGTCATCGATGTCAAGATAGGAGAGTTAGGTCCAATCAACCAGGTACTTGAAGCGCCAGAGCAGAACTTGCTGCAGGTTTTTTATCACAAAAAGGAAGTTCTTATTCCCCTCGTTGACGATTTTATCGTTCGTATTAACAAGCGCAAAAAGCAGCTTTTTATGGATCTGCCCGACGGATTAATTGATCTTTAATTCAAAGTGAGAATTGTTTCCATGGAAAGGTTCAGATTTAAACAATTCAGTGTTTCACATCATCGGTCTGCAATGAAAGTTGGTACTGATGCAGTATTGTTGGGAACATTGGCGCCTGTTCGCCAAAATTGTGAAAAAATACTCGATGTAGGAACAGGCTGCGGAATCATTGCACTAATGCTCGCACAACGATCATCTTCACGTGTTGATGCAATTGATATTGATGCACCATCAGTAGCCGAAGCCAGAGAAAATTTCAGGCAGTCTCCCTGGAGTAGCAGGCTCAATGCCATCAATGTATCTTTTCAGCATTTTGCTGGTAATATTGAAAGCAGTTACGACCTGATTGTAAGCAATCCACCCTTTTTTCAGAATAGCCTGTTACCTGTGAATGAACGACTAAGTCTGGCAAAACATAACCATCAGCTGGACTTTAAAAGCTTTATCGGATCATCGGATAAACTTTTAACCCCCCGGGGGCTGATCGCTATCATTTTGCCGGTGTACGAAGCTGATCAATTTCTTGAACGGGCTGTTTCGATGAATTTTTACCTGATGCACTGTTACTCGATTATCCCTGTTACAGATAAAAATCCTAACAGGAAAGTGATGCTATTTTCAAGAGAAAAACCTGAAAATCAAGTTTTCAGTGAGATTACTTTAAGAATGCATTCAGGGGAATTTTCTAAAGAGTACCGGCAGCTTACAACTGATTTTCATCCGGATGAATATTTCTGTTGACAGATTAACTCATTGTTTAGACGAATTGACTCTATACCGTATGATGTTGGTGGCCATCCCGTTGAACACAAAAAAGTGGAAAGGCATAACGGCATACCAATATAGCCGTCCTGCAAGGCCGGTGGGGCGAAAGGTTGCAGTCTGCTGAAGAAACTGCCCCCCATCTTTCTCGATAATTTTAAACTCTAGCCAGGCTTCACCCGGAAGTTTCATTTCAGCATACAGCAGCAAACGTTTATTTTGCCGGTCAGCAGCCAGTACACGCCAGAAATCAAGCGTATCTCCCGTTTGTACATTGCTGGGATTCGTTCTTCCACGCCTCAGCCCGACTCCACCGGACAATTTGTCAATGAAGCCTCTGAGTCTCCAAAGCCAGTCACCATAGTACCACCCACGATCCCCGCCGATTGACCAGATATTGTCCAGAACCTGGTTCACCTCACAGGTAATTGGTTTTTCTCGTTTGTCACTATAACAGCCGAATGAAGGTACTTTTATATGGTCAAGCAAAGAGTTGTCAGCAAAACTCGAAGCGAGTGCATCTTTCCAGCTCGAAATAACCATATTTTGTTCAATTCGCTGAAATGCCATAAGAACGGCTTCCTTGTAAGGGATTGGGTGAATACCGAGAAGTTTCTCGAGTTGATTGTCCCTTGCTATCACTTCAACTTTCATGCTGTTAACCAGATTAATAGCAAGTTTGTAGGAAGTGGAAGTGACAAAATAAAGCCAATAGGAAGATAGCCGGGGTGTCATGACCGGCACGGTGTAAATGAACCGTTTTAATCCGCGCGCATCGGCATATTGCAGTAGCATTTCCTTATAGGTCAAAACTTCAGGTCCACCCACATCAAAGGACTTGTTGAAGGTCTCACTTCTGAGCAATACTCCAGTAAGGTACTCAATCACATTCCGGACAGCAAGGGGCTGGTTTTTTGTATTTAGCCATCTCGGCGCCACCATTATCGGAAGTTTTTCGACCAGGTCGCGGATAATTTCAAAAGACGCGCTTCCTGAACCAACTATAATCCCTGCCCTGATGGCAGTAAGTGGAATATGACTTTGCCCGAGTATATCCTCTACTTTTTTCCTTGATGCAAGGTGCTTTGATAACTTTTCTTCGTTTGTAATTCCCCCTAAATATATGATCTGTCGCGCTGATGTTTTCTCAATTAGTTGGATAAAGTTGTAAGCTGTGGTGGCCTCCAGCTTTTCAAAATCGTTGATATTGGCACTCATGGAGTGGATCAGATAGTAAGCCACATCAACATCCTTGATTTCACCAGCATCAGGCGCCTCTTTCAGGAAATCAACCTCTAGCAACGAGAGGTCAGAATGTGTTAAGAGTAACTCAGCAGGGAAACGCTGCGTATCCCTTACACAACAAACAACCTGATGACCTTTACTGAGTAAAACCATGAGTAATCTTTTACCGATGTACCCGGTGGCGCCTGTGAGGAGAACTTTCATTGTGATGGAATTGGTCACTTTATAACAATTGGAAGGCAGATTGGTTGTGCAATTTGCAACAATGTGAGCGGTTATTTAGTTGGTAAGCTCCATGAACCATAAATGTACTATTTTTGCCACTTAAATTGTTGGAAAGAGTGAACAAATCATGAGATTATTATTTTTTTTCATTTTCCTGTTAAGTATTAATGTTGCATGTAACCAAAGGAGTGTTGATCATCTTCCGCCTGACCTGGTGAATAACCCAAAATCTGCCTCGGATAAGGTATCTGGGAACAGCGGACCGGTAATTTCCTTTGAAAAGGATACCCATGATTTCGGAAGGATAATCCTTGGCGAAAAGGTAACCTACTCTTTTAAATTTACCAATACAGGTCAGTCCGAACTAATCATTTCCAATGTCAGTTCAAGTTGTGGTTGCACTGTTCCTACATTTACTAAAACTCCGATAAAAGTAGGTGAAAAAGGTATTATATCTGTTGCTTTTGACAGTGAAAACAGAAAAGGGTTTCAGCATAAGACCATTACTGTGATGACAAACACAATTCCAAATACAACAACTTTGAACATCAAAGCGATGGTGGTTACTCCTGAAAAAAATTAACGCTAAACACATTTATCAAATTTAAAATACACAATTTTTATGACCAATCAAATGTTGAATTTTGTTCTTCTGATGCAGGGCACCGAAGGCTCCGAAGGAGGTGGAGCATCATTTCTCATCATGATCCTGCTAATGATCGTAGTTTTTTACTTTTTCATGATCAGGCCACAGGCACGCAAAGCCAAAGAACAGAAAAAGTTCCGTGAAAACCTGAAAAAAGGGGATAAGATCATCACTATTGGAGGTATTCATGGAAGGATTTTAGAAGTGAAAGAAACTACACTGATCATCCAGACTGAAGGTGAGGGCCGCTTGCGGATTGAGAAGAGCGCCGCTGCTGTAGACAGCAGCTCACAACTTGACGAGCAGACTGCTATTCAGCAGAAGTAGCCGGAAATGGTGTGACCTGTCTCTGACAAATGGTCGTCTTTTGCCAGGTTACGATTTATGGTGCAAATACTGGATTTTGAATTTGTTTGAAACAAATGCATAATGCCACGGCATGAATATCTTTAAACGCCTGATAAGCCCTGAAGATCAAAACTACCGTTCTAAAACAACGGTGTTTTTCATTTGCCTGGTTATTTCTACTTTGTTGTGGATCTTAACAAAGTTCGCTTATCAATACACGGCTGACATTGAATTACCCATACAATTTATCAGCATTCCTGATGACAAGGTGATGGTTAGTAAGCCCGATAGCTTACTTAGAATTAATGTGAGGGCTTCTGGATTCGGGCTGCTGAGGTACAATTACTTTTTGAAAAAGAAGCCTTTTGAAATCAATTTAATCAACTACAGGATGCAAATGCCTGAAGGATTTTCTGAGCTTACGCTTGGAACCACTCCACTTGCTCAGCAGATTGTCGAGCGGTACAACCTTCCAGGGCAAATTGAATATGTGGTTCCTGAAAATATAGTGCTGCACTTTGAAGACAAGCAATCAAAATCGGTGCCTGTAATCCCTGATGTAGAATACACTTTAACAAAACAATATTTTGCTTATGACTCATTATCAGTTGATCCTAAATATGTTAAATTAAGCGGAACTGCAGCTGCAATTGAAAAAATTTATTTTGTAAAAACTGCCCCACTAAAATATGAAAATCTTACTGAGAGCATACATCAAACAGTGACCATCCTGATGCCTGCCAGTAAAGATTTTTATGAAATCGAACCAAAGGAAGCCCTTATTACCTTGCAGGTTGAGAAATATACTGAAGCTGAGATTGAAGTACAAATCGAACAAATTATTGCCCCGGGGAGCCCAAGGGTAAAACTTTTTCCTGAAAAGGTAAAAGTATACTATATGGTTGCACTTAAGGATTTCAAAAGGATTGAGCCAAGCATGTTTTCCTGTCAGGTTGACCTTTTGGGTGTAAAGGAATTTTCGGGTAAAAGGATAAATGTTATCATTCGCGACTATCCCTCGTACGCAAAGATTGTCAGAATCGTACCTTCAGATGTTGAATATATCATCCTGAAATGATGTTAAAAGTTGGATTAACAGGAAATATTGGAAGTGGTAAATCAATGGTGTCCAGCATCTTCAGGATGCTTTCAATTCCTGTTTTTGATGCTGATTTGGAATCTAAAAATATCCTGACAACTGAAAAGGTGAAACAGCAAATCCGCTCCTTTTTCGGCTCCGAGATTTTTGATTCAGGTGAAATTAACCGGAAGATGCTGGCAGCAGTCGTTTTCAAAGATAAAGAACGGCTAAAGCAACTCACCAACATCATTCATCCTGCTGTCAGAAATGCCTTCGAAATCTGGATGGCACAGCAAAAAGATTCTCCCTATCTGATCTATGAGGCAGCAATCCTCATCGAAACCGGGTTTCATAAGCAACTCGATCAAATCATTATGGTGTCAGCGGACAAAGAACTAAGGATTAGCAGAGTGATGAAGCGTGACAATTCAACCAGAACCCAGGTTATTCAACGAATGGCCAACCAGTGGGAAGAAGAAAGGAAGATCCCTTACGCCGATTACATGATTCAGAACAATGAGGATGATTTATTGATCCCACAGGTGATTGATATTCACAAACGAATTATCGCGGGCTAATTTTTATCTTCGTTTTACCTGGTTAATTCAAGCTGTTTGGTTTTTACTTACCTCTTCTAAAAATTACCCGTTTATCACTGCTAACCAATATAATAAGGGTTAATACATCCATTTCCTGCCAATATTCATTTGTTAACATGAGGTTAAAGTATGTGAATAATTCAAAAATTATTTGACTTCTAATGAAAGGTGTATTATTTTTACACTTTCAAAATTCAGGAATTTTTGATGCCTGAGATTGTTTTTAACGCCTTTGTTATACTGGTAAAACCTTTGTTTGATATGATAGACCAAACATTAATTTTCCTGCGCGATCAAATTAATTCTTTTCTGATGGAAACCATCCAATCGGAGAAAGTTGTATTGGGTCACCTGGTCAACATGAATGGTCAAACCAATGTGAGTGAAATAGGATTGACGCTGATCAATATTGAACAAGAATCCTCACTCAAAAACACCAATCCTTACCGGCGGATTTCTGATGATGAAATTTCAAAGGTTCACCCGCCCATTTACCTGAATTTATATGTGCTCATATCTGCTTACTTTGGAGATACGGAAGAAAACTACAAGGAAGCACTGAAAAACCTTTCACGGGTTATTAGGTTTTTCCAGGCCAAGCCATTATTTAATCATCAAAACAGCGCAGGCCTCGATCCTGAAATTGAGAAAGTACTTGTAGAATTGGTATCCCTCACTTTTGAGCAACAAAACAACCTGTGGGCATCGCTCGGTGGTAAATACCTGCCGTCGGTCATCTATAAATTAAGGCTTGTTGAGATTGTACGGGATGTGATGATTTCCACCGGTCCTCCAATTGAAGACGTGTTTGTTAATACCAAAGAAATGGAGGAGAAATAATGAAGAATTCTGTTTTAAACTATAAACCAACACCATAATTCTCATGTCAAAAGAATACAGAACACCAGGAGTGTATGTGGAAGAAATATCAAAGTTTCCACCCTCCATTGCTGCTGTAGAAACAGCAATTCCCGCCTTCATAGGATATACACAAACTGCTATGAAAGGCGAGGAACCGATCACCAAACCTTTCAGGATCACATCGCTTCTCGAGAATGAGCAGTTTTTTGGAGGCGCTTATCCCGAAAACAGTGCATTTGCTATCCAGATCACCGACGAAACGGATGCCGACGATCATCTCTTGAACCGCGATGCCGTTGTCACGTTTACAAGGAACTCTGTGTCTAAATTCAACATGTACTATGCTCTTCAACAGTACTTTAACAATGGTGGAGGCCCTTGTTATATTGTTTCAGCCGGCAGCTATCCTGAAGACGGGAATATTGACCCGGATGATCTTGAGGATGGACTGAACTTACTCGAAGAGGTGGACGAACCTACATTGATCGTTTTTCCGGAAGGGACAAATGTAGCAGAGGCCGGACAATACTATGGATTAATCAACAGCGCCCTGGCACAATGCAACAAGCTGGGCGACCGCTTTGTGATCATGGATGTTTACCCGGAAGAAGGAGATTTGCGCGATGACATCGAAACATTGAGAAACTCTATTTCCAATGACCTTGCTCAAATTAAATATGGCGCTGCTTATTTCCCTTTTATTGACACTTACCTTTCTCTGAACGTGAATCCGGCGCTGGCCATCACCCACGTTGTTAACAAAGAGGGTGCGGATGACCCATTAACAGGAGCCTACACCACGCTTGCTGTGCTGAAAACCCAGAACCCCCAATTGTACAATCAGCTATTTGCCGAAATCAGGAAAAACACAGTTCAACTTCCTCCATCACCATTTGTTGCCGGAGTTTATGCCCGTGTGGATAACGAGCGCGGAGTATGGAAAGCCCCTGCTAATGTAAGTCTTAATGGTGTGAAAAAGCTGTTAACCGGGATCACCAATGACGATAACAACTTTATGAATGTTGATCCGGGAAGCGGGAAGTCAGTAAATGCAATCCGCTTTTTTACCGGAAAAGGAGTACTGGTATGGGGAGCAAGGACATTGGCCGGCAATGACAATGAATGGAAATATGTGAACGTGCGCAGGTTCTTCAATTTCGCCGAAGAGTCAATCAAGAAAGGAACTGAACGTTTCGTATTCGAACCAAATGATGCCAACACCTGGGTTAAGGTGAAGGCTATGATCGAAAACTTCCTCACCAATCAATGGCGAGGTGGTGCACTGGCCGGTGCAAAACCAGAGGATGCATTCTTTGTAAAGGTTGGTTTAGGCCAAACTATGACCGCACAGGATATCCTTGATGGAAAGCTAATCATCGAAATCGGCATGGCTGTGGTAAGACCTGCCGAATTTATCATACTCAGGTTCTCGCATAAAATGCAGCAATCCTGATACAAACAACAGAATTAAAAATCTAAATGTTATAAATCATGGCTCAATATCCATTACCAAAATTCCATTTCCAGGTCGAATGGGGTGGTTCAAAAATCGGATTTTCAGAAGTTACCGGCTTGGGTGTAGAAACCGAAGTGATTGAGTATCGCAGCGGCGATATGAAAGACTACGCCAAAACTAAGATGCCCGGTATGCAGAAATTTGGCAACATTACACTTAAAAGAGGGGTTTTTCAAACAGATAATGACTTCTTTAAATGGTGGAATACTGTGAAGCTGAATGAAATAGAACGCAGGGACCTAATCATTTCATTGCTCGATTCTGAGCACAACCCGAGGGTTGTATGGAAAGTTCGAAATGCCTGGCCGGTAAAAATCCAGAGCACTGACCTTAAATCTGATGGCAACGAGGTGGCAATAGAAACCCTTGAAATAGCGCATGAAGGGTTGACTATTGAAATGATATAATTTGCTGAGAAAACGCTGGAAAACGAAGTATAATGAAATATCCACCGGTAGCATTTCACTTTTTGGTCAGTTTCGAGGTAAGCGGCTCTGATGCGTCTTTTATGGAAGTATCAGGTATTGATTCATTGCTCGAAACCATCACAGTAAAAGAGGGTGGCGAAAACCGTTTTCATCACACACTTCCAGTGAGGGCAAAATATTCAAATCTTGTGTTAAAAAGGGGGATGATAACAGACTCTGCGATAGCTAAATGGTGTCAGGATGCAATTGAAAACCTGGCCATAAAACCGTCTTCAGTCCAGGTGCTTTTGCTTAATGACCAGCACGAACCGCTGGCTGGGTTTAATTTCATCAATGCCTGGCCGGTAAAATGGAGCATCTCAACGCTTGATGCCGACAAGAGTGCCATTGTGGTAGAAACGCTTGAATTGGCTTATCAATATTTTAAACGCATTTGATTATGGGTACTTTGCCGTTAAAGTCGAGAGATTCAATTGAAATCAGGGAACTGGTGATTACTGCCAGCGTGCGGAATCAGCCCCAAACGGGGCAAAGTGACAAATCAACGCCAGAGCAATCTGACAATTTCAAAAAGGATGTTTTGGCTGAAAGTCTGGAGAAAATTTTAACCATTATCCAAAATAAAAACGAACGTTAAATGCTTGACGTCATTGGTAAACTGAAAATCATTGCATTCAAGACCCCGAAGTTTATGCTCGGTGGACCGCCGGTTGGAGGCTACCTTGCCATGTTTAATCCGGAGTCGTTCAGTGTGAGCCAAAAGGTGCTCTACGATCTGCTTCACGCACCGGGAATCACATCCGGCGAGCCAGCTTTCAGGGGTTACCAGGCGCAGGTTTATAAATTTGATTTCCTGGTTGACGGAACCGGTGCTTCAGGTGAATCACGCGAGGTTTTCGCTGATGTTCTTTTATTTAAATATACAGTGGGTTACCTTGGCGAAATTCACCGACCTCATTACCTGATCATTCAATGGGGTACTTTCATTGCAAGATGTGTTCTTTCGCAAATGGATGTCAAGTACGATTTGTTCCGACAGGATGGAACCCCTTTACGCGCTACAATCTCTGCAACATTCATTGAGCATGTCGAAAGTATGCTCGAAAGCCTTCTGGCAAATCGATCCTCACCAGACTTAACCCATACCAGGGTTGTCCGCGAGGGTGATACGCTTCCCTTACTTGCCCATGAAATCTATGGCGATGCCTCTTATTATCCCGAAGTAGCCAGGGTTAATGGAATTGACAATTTCAGGAAACTGAAAATTGGTGATGAGATATATTTTCCACCTTTAACTTCAAACGATTGATGAGTTTTCTCATGCCAAATATCGCCCCAAACACTGATCTGGTTACTTTCGTTGTTAAAGTTGACGGACAGGAAGTTCATCGTGATTTCCGGTTTTTGCGGATTGAAATAAATCGCGAGGTGAACCGCATCCCATCAGCTAAATTAGTTATTGTTGACGGCGATCCATCGGCTCAGACTTTTGCTGCAAGTAGTTCCGATATGTTTATTCCCGGAAAGGAACTCGAAATAATGGCTGGTTTTCACAGTGATATCAAACCTGTATTTAAGGGTGTTATCATTAAACATGGAATAAAAATAAGCAGTACGCAGGCTTCTGCTCTGATTGTTGAATGTCGGGATAAAGTTTACAAAATGAGCCTTGGAAGGAAGAACAGGATGTTTGACGAAAGCACTGACAGTGATGTGATTTCGGGTATCTTTTCAGAATATGGACTTTCAAATGATGTGACAGCAACTCCGGACATTCATGAAAAAACTGTCCAGTACAACGTCACCGATTGGGATTTTATCAACATGCGTGCTGAAATGAACAGCCTATTTGTATTTGTGAATGATGGAAATATATCGGTAAAAAAGATTGAAACCACCCTGCCGCCTTCTTTAGCCATTTCATACGGCGCCAACCTGATCAGTTTTGACGCTGAAATTGATGCACGAACACAGGTTTCCGGTATTCATGCACAATCTTGGGATAGTGCAGTTCAGGATATTGTTGAGATAGAAGGCGCAGGTGCAACAACTGCACAGCCTGGCAACCTAAGTGCAGAAGCACTCGCAGCATCGGCAGGAATTGATTTTCTCACTCTCCGCCATTCTGGTCAGGTTAGCGATAAAGAGTTGAAAGCGTGGTCGGATGCTATGCTTAACAGAAGCCGCATGGCAGCTAACACCGGAAACATTGCCATCCATGGGAATTCTGAGATGATACCCGGCCTGATGATTACGCTAAACGGTTTAGGCGAGCGATTCAACGGTAATGTTCCTGTTTCGGGCGTGCGTCATGTAATTGATGGGGGCAGTTGGATTACTCATCTTTCTTACGGTTTATCATTTGAAACATTTGCCAGGAGATTTATGGAAAACTTGCAGGAAATTCCTGCGTCAGGTTTAACTCCATCAGTTTACGGTCTCCATGTGGGTATCGTTACCGCAATAGAAAATGATCCCAAAGGTGAATTCCGTGTAAAAGTAAAATTACCTGCAATACATCTCATGGATGAAGGCATTTGGGCAAGATTGGCATTACCGTATGCAGGGAGCAACCGTGGATTTCTCTTCCGTCCTGAGATTGGGGATGAAGTGGTAATTGGTTTTATGAACGACGACCCAAGAAATCCGGTAATCATCGGGAGTATGCATAGCAGCGCCAAACCTTCATCTATTGAGGGTTCTGACGATAATCACGAAAAAGCACTGATCACACGCAGTGGTATGAAAATCGCCTTTGATGAGGATAAAAAAGTCATCGAAGTTTCAACCCCTGGTGGTTATACAATGAAAATTGATGAATCCGAAAAGGAGATTTTATTGGAAGATGCTAATAATAACTTTGTTAAACTAAATGCAGACGGTATTGAAATCGAAAGCGGAAAAGATATTATGATTAAAGCCACAGGGGATTTAAAGATTCAAGGCATAAATCTTGGGATAGAGGCTTCGGCGCAATTGAACGCGCAGGGGAGCGCCGGACTTGAAGTTACAAGTTCAGGAACAACTGTTATAAAAGGTTCATTGGTACAAATTAATTGATTATGCCGGCAGCAGCAAGGATAGGAGATATGCACCTCTGCCCGATGCAGACACCGGGTACGCCGCCCGTTCCGCATGTTGGCGGACCGGTAACGGGTCCGGGCTGCGCGACCGTGCTGATTGGAGGGATGCCGGCAGCTGTAGTCGGCGACATGGCCGTTTGCACTGGACCGCCCGATACAATTGTTGCAGGTTCAGCCACTGTGATGTTTGGCGGAAAACCTGCTGCACGACAGGGAGATACAACAGCTCATGGAGGAAATATTGTTGCCGGTTTTCCAACTGTAATGATCGGAGGATAACATGAATAGCGATAATAACATAGCATTTTTAGGCACGGGATGGTCCTTCCCACCCGCTTTCGATAAAGTTTCCCGTTCAGTGGAAATGACTTCGGGGCGTGAAGATATTGAACGGAGCCTCGAAATCCTCCTAAGTACCCGTCCAGGCGAGCGGGTAATGCAGCCCGACTACGGCTGTAACCTCGACAGGCTGTTGTTTGAGCCGATGGATTTAGCCCTGAGAACTTATATGGAGGAAATGGTGAAAACCGCCATTTTGTATCATGAACCGCGGATTACTGTGGATGCAATTGAAATCGATGAACGAGAAGGTGTTCAAGGACAGATAACGTTAATTGTCGATTACACAATCCGAACCACCAATTCGAGATATAATTTTGTTTACCTGATCGAAAAACAATAGATGGCTTGCATAACAAACATACGACACATTTTGAGGCGCGACGGTACGAACCGGTTCGACCGTCTGCCTGCGGCTTTCGATCCTTCGTATGTGCAGATTGATGAAAAGACTACCGACGATTTGTTGCAACTCATCAGCGAATTTGCCGGACAGATCCAGTTTTACAACCGCGAGTGCCGCAGGGATGGAGACTGGCAACCTTTTTTTACTGATTTCAGCCGGCAGCATGAGCCTCATATTGCGCTGGTACTCACGTTTCTGAAGTTATTCCAGGAAGCCCGCGATCACCTGAATGAAATTGGTCAGCGACATATAGATCACTATTACCAACGGTTTTTACAGATTCAGCAACGTGCTGCAGTGCCGGATAAGGTTCACTTATTAATCGAGACAGCTAAGCACGTTGTTGATCACAAGTTGGCAAAAGGAACAAAATTCTCCGGAGGTAAGGACAAATCCGGTAAACCGATCATGTATGAAAGTGAACGGGAAATTATCCTGAACAAGGCTTCAATTGAAAGTCTGCGTTCTGTTTTTGTGGATCGTGCCCGCCAGTTTGCTGTTTACTCAGCTGATGCAGCCAATTCAGCAGATGGAAAGGGAGCTGACTTTGAATCAGAAGAGCCCAAATGGTCAGCTTTTGGTCAATCACAATCGGGATTGTCCGTTACAGAACGCACAATGACCGAAGCCAGTATCGGTTTTGCAATCGCCTCACCGGTATTTTTGCTAAATGAAGGACAGCGAATCATTACCCTCAATTCGCATCTTAATGAGTTGCCTGCCACTATCAACCTGAAGCTGGCTTCCTTGCTAAACAGGAATTTGGATAATTCACTGGTTGCACAACTCACTGGCGAAAAGGGGTGGATAGAGGATTTGAATGTTGGAATATCATGGAATCCTGACGAACGGTTGCTTATCCTTTCGATAGTCGTTGAAGCAGATCAACCATCGGTAAATGGTTATGATAAAGAAATTCACCAAGGGAATTTTGATACAAGACAGCCGGTGTTAAAAATCCTAACCAACAGTAAACTGGCCAATCATCCTTATAACTGGCTGCGATCGCTTTCCTTCAGACAGATCAATTTAAGTGTGAATGTAAATGGAGTTAAAAGTCTTATACTGCAAAATGAACTGGGGCTGGTAGATGGGGAAAAACCCTTCCAGCCATTCGGACCGGCCCCGGTAAAAGGTTCAGTTTTTTATATCGGATGTAATGAGGCTTTCAATAAAAAGCTAACTGCACTGAAATTGCGCTATAAATGGAAAGACCTGCCGACCTCATTATTCGGATTCAATTCTTACTACAGTTATTACAATGGATCCTATACCAATGATGGCTTCACTTTTAAGGTCGCTGCACTGAACAGGGCTGCCTGGGAGGAAGAAAAAATCAGCGCTCAGCGAAAACTCTTCCAGGTGTTAGAAATTTCCAAAAGGTATAAAAAGAGAACTTTCAGATTTACTCATTTGGGAAACAATGAGTTAAGCCACACACTAAATACCGCAAATTTCCGGTTTGATCAAATTGACCAACCTTTAACAAATTCCAGATTCAGTCACACAACTAAATCGGGATTCCTGAAAATGGAAATTTCCGGTCAGGATTTTGGTCACATGGAATTTCCAACGGCCTATGCCAAACAATCGGTGGTAGTTAGCAAGGCTATTTTAGATGACAAAACTGCGCCTTCATTGCCAAACCCGCCCTATACGCCGGTTATGGAATACCTGACCCTTGATTATACATGCGAGTCGGTTATTGATCTGACTGGAACAGCAGATGCTCAGGGAAACGCCTTCTTTCATGTTTATCCATTTGGCGAAGTAGAGATTAAAATGAGTCAACAGGTTGCAAACCAATTCCTTCTGCCCAATTTTGATAAGCAAGGCTATTTCTTTATCGGGCTGAAAGACTTGAATCCACCACAAAACCTATCCCTTCTTTTCCAGGTGGCTGAGGACAGTGCCGATCCTGAGTTGATCGACGACCAGAAGAAAATTACCTGGAGTTACCTTGGAACTGATGGCTGGAAAGAATTTATTGCTGCCAACATCATTTCGGATTCTACTCATGGTTTGCTGAGAACCGGGATTATCCTGTTCAATATTCCAAAAGAAGCTGTTTCTGCTAACCCCTCAATGCCACTTAAACTTCACTGGCTGTGTGCCTCATACGATGGCGATGTTCGTGGAATAAATAAAATGATAGGGCTCTACCCGCAAGCTATTAGTGCAGTTTTTAATGATCAGGGAAATGATTCGTCACACTACGATAATCCGTTGAAAGCTGAAACAATCAGTAAACTGCTGGTACAGGATTCTTCGATTAAGAAAATAACTCAGCCATTTGCTTCCTTTGGCGGTCAGAAGCCGGAAGAGGGAAACAATTATCCTGTGCCTTATTATACCAGGGTTAGTGAGCGGCTACGGCATAAAAACCGCGGAGTCACAGTATGGGATATCGAAAGGATAGTACTTGGCCATTTTCCAAACATTTATAAAGTAAAAGCTTTAAACCATGCCAGTGCAACTACTGACACGGCGCCTGGGCATATCACCATTGTAGTGATCGAAAAAGTTCGCAATCAAAATGCTGTGAACCCATTACAACCCCGAACGGGCAGGAATACCCTACTTGAGATCAAAGACTGTGCTTCGAAATATGTTTCGCCGTTTGTTGAAGTGTTTGTTCAAAATCCAATTTATGAAGAGGTTCAGGTGGATTTTAAAGTAGCTTTTAAGCCAGGATTTGACCCGGGTTATTACAAAACAAAACTGAACGAAGATATTAAGCATTTCCTGTCGCCGTGGGCTTATGAGGAGGGAGAGGACATTGTTTTTGGCAATACGATTTACAAATCAGCCATCTACTATTTTGTCGAAAAACGTGATTACGTTGATTATGTGATGGATTTCCGGATGTCGCATATCAAACCCAATTGGGGTATCGGTTGTATGGAAATTCTGGAGGATTTTTATGTAGGCGTCGACGAAACGTTGATTGATGTTGACAAAGCTGAGCCTCGAACTTCCCGTTCAATCCTTGTGTCGGCTCAGGAGCATCGGATCGAAATTATCGAAAATGCAGGGGTTTCAAACCAGGCTAAAGTTGTATGTTGATGAAAATTAAAAACTTACTGTCATGAGTGAAAATACAAGAAGAAATATCAAAACCTACTTTGAGAACGGCGATCGCCCTACTGAGGAGCATTTCAGGGATCTGATTGATTCGTTCATCAACAAACTGGATGACGAAATTTACATCATTATTCCTGGCGGCAACCGCGAAAAGCGGGTAGGAATTGGGGAAAACAGGCCTCAGGCTAAGCTCGATGTCAAAGGGGGAATTAAGATTAGCAATTCCGGTGAACGGATTGGAGGGGTGATCAGGTGGACTGGGACCGACTTTGAAGGTTTCGACGGTGAAGCCTGGCGATCACTAACCAAAGACTCTGCGGCAACCCACGAAGTGTTTATCCCTGCTCCAAGAATAGAGTGCACGGCTGATCGGCTTTATGCTTACTGGGAGGATTGTTCCGATAAGCACTTCCTGGATCATGCACCACAAATCTGGGTATACAGGTACAAAAGCAGAATCAAACAGACTTATAAAAATAAGGCAAAGCGCACAAGACTCAGATCTAAGCGCTGGGCTCATACTGCACACAACGACACCAAATCGCACAATGCACCCAGGCGCACTGAATTCCCGTTGAACCGAATTCCAGGGAGCAAGCAACTGATTGATATGGAGCCCGTAAAGTGGTTTAAGCCAATACCAAACAACATCACTGACGGGTTTTGGATTCCAAAAGGGCAAGGGGTTAATCCAGTTCCGGCAAGAACTTATTTTAACCGCCGGTTCGAATATTTCAGGCTACGGATTGTGTTAAATGTAAATGGGAAAAGGATTTTTGGGCCATTTTCCGAAACATTTTCACTTGGTTACAGAAGGCGTTATTTCAGCAATTCGAAGGTAAAAAGATACAAACCGGTGTTTGAACTGGTACAGCCATCGAGGGGAATGGCAAGGTAGCGATGTAAGATTGCAGATTTTAGAAATTGAAACGATGAAATCAGACATTAAAATTTAAACTTATTATTATCAAGTTCTTTGTTTAAGGGAAAGGGGAGTCCGAACGCGGTCGCGGCGTGTAAAAGGTTGAGCATAGGATGAAGGTAGAAGTACTGTTTGGCTGACTTCGGAAAGCACAGGCGGGCAACTGCTGATCGTTCGTTGTAAAAAGGCACTGAAAAAAGGCATCCTTTAGTATAGAGGTTTAAAAAGGTTGTTGTTAGAAGTAGAAATAGGACAATTCAGCGCACTTAGAGGCTCTGATAAGTAATGTTTTAAAAGACAGTGCATTGCAATAAGGCATCCTGCCTGCTGGGGGTTGGGCTTTGCCCTGCGGCAACATTGAGTAGGGAACCGCTACGGTGGTTGTTGAAAGGTTTGCTGGCGGCAAAGTTTAAATCTATCGCAAGATGGAGCCTTCGGCAATGGAGGTTGAGTCGATGTTTTTAGCTGAAAGCAAAAGAGAAAAGCGACAACGGAGAAACGGGCGTACACTTGGGTTTAGTTTCTGTCAGACATCTGCTGCACTTTGTCTCAGGGTTTGTTCCGGATATCTTTAGACGCATGACTCCAACGGCATACGGCGTTCACGGCATAAGTAATTGTAATAGGGCATCCTTCGCTGGTTTGGACGGTTCGGCTCCCCTTTCTTTTAATCAAAGAATATTCAAATTCGGAAGGTTAATTTTTAGGTAAAACAAAGATTTAAAACCGGTATGAAGGAATGTTATTAGAAAATTACATCAATAAGCAGAAGAAATTCAGAAAATCGCTCGATTTCAAACAACTGAGAGAGGCCGGAATCGCCCATCTCCAGCAGTTGTCGGGAAAGTTGTGGAGCGACTACAACACCCATGACCCCGGGGTTACATTACTTGAACTGCTTTGCTATGCCATAACCGACCTGAGTTACCGTTGCGATTTTACTATTGAAGACCTTCTTGCCAGCCACCCGGAAAACAAAATTGGTAATTCACCCGATTTTTTCGAAGCTCATCAGATACTCCCTTCACATCCATTGACCATTCTCGACTTCAGAAAGATATTGATTGACCTGCCTTTTATCCGGAATGCCTGGCTTGAAACTTCAAAAAATGCCGAGCAAAGGGTGTTCTATGATGAGAACAATCAAGAACTTACATACAACCAGTCCGATGAAAACGGCAGACCAAACGAAGAGATCAAATTAAAAGGACTTTATGATGTCTGGCTTGAGTTTGCCGAAGACCCAGTTCTGGGCAATCTGAATTCGGAGGTCGTTCGTTTTGATATCGATATTGTGGATGGACAGGCAAGGCATCCTGCTGAGATTTCTGTTTATTTTCCAAACTACCAGGAAGTCCCGGATGTCTGGAAGAATGAGATCATACTGGAACAGGTATCACTTTTAATGACGGAGAACCCCGACCCCTGGTACGATTTTGATGTAAAAGCCAAAATTTCGCACGACAATGCATTAATTGATGACCTCAGTCTCAGGATTTCAGTGAATTCAGACAAGTTTAACTGGAAATCAAAAAAGCAGCAGTTAAAGAAAAAGATTGCTGATCGTCTGAAAGAAATTTCTGATGAGGGAATTTTTTCCTTCTTCAACCATAAACAGATTTTAATCTGTCACTATCTTGATTATGTTAGCGGTTTTCTCAATCAACACCGCAACCTGTGTGAAGATTTCTTTTCAATTAAAGTTGTCCGAACGCAGGAGATAGCCATTCAGGGTGAGATTGGCCTCAGCCTCGACAGCGATTCTCACCAGGTGCTTGCCAGTGCGCTATTCGCCGTGCACCAACACCTTAGTCCCGCAGTGAAATTTTTTACGCTGGAAGAGTTACTCGATCAGAAGATTTCACCGGAAGATATTTTTGATGGCCCGCTCTTGAAGCATGGGTTTATCAAAGATGAGAACCTGACCCCGCTGAGGCAAAGTTCAGTAATTTTTGTTTCGGACATACTGAATGTATTTATGAGCAGCAATCCTGATAAAATTAAGTATGTAACCGATTTCAAACTAAGCAATTACACCGAAAATATTCAGATAAGCCAGCCCTCTGGTAATCTGGTGCAATTGCACCTCCACGAGGAGTACAAGCCAGTGGCAAGTATCAGCAAATCAAGAATTAATTGCAAGAAGGGTGATGTTTATCAAACCATTGATTGGAAAGTTGTCGAGGAGTTGTTCGAAGATTTGGTCAGAACTGCCCAGCCAGACAAGACGGAAGAGGTCGTAAGCAGGCTTTCTGTTCCTGTCGGACGTGACAGGAAAACTGCAGATTTTGTTTCAATTCAGGAAGACCTGCCGCTGACTTACGGCACGGGCTGGCAGGGCTTGCCCTCAGATGTCAGTACAGAGCGTAAAGCACTGGCTCGCCAATTGAAAGGTTACCTGCTGTTTTTTGATCAATTGCTGGCAAATTTTCATGCACAGTTAGCCCATGTGAAAAACCTCTTTTCGGTTGACCATGCTATTGCCAGGACTTATTTCGAGCAGTCAATTTATCAGGTTCCGGATGTGATGCACCTGCTGACCGGGTTTACAGGAAGTCAGGCTGAAGAAACCAAACAATCGTTGCTTGATGAAGCCTGGGAGTTATTTAAGGCTGACCCGGATAATGACTACCTCAGCTCTTTGCGTTCGATGAATGAGGATAGTGAAACTTTTCTCGATCGCCGGAACCGGTTCCTTGATCACCTGATGGCACGCTTCAATGATCAGTTTACCGATTATTCATTGCTGATGTTTGCAGGAAACAATCAGCAGGCGCCCAACCATTTGATTGATCAAAAGGCGAACTATCTGAGCATGTATCCGTTGCTTAGCAGTCAGCGGGCAAAAGCTTTCAATACAATCTCTGGTGCTGAGGTTTGGGATACGGAAAATGTCACAGGGCTAGAAAAAAGAGTATCACGTATGCTTGGTTTCTCTGATTACCGAAGACGATTCCTGGCCAAAGGTCCGTTTGGGAATATCCAGTTTTATCAGGAAATAGATGTGGATGTGATTGATGAGTTCCGGTTCAGAATTCTTTCCAGCGAAAATAGGATATTGCTCAGCAGCTACAAACATTACCGGGTGATTGACAAAGGATATGATGTGGTTTTTAAGGTATTGGAATTTGGTAAAAATTCTGCCAACTTTAAAATTCTTCCATCAAAGAATGGGAAATTTTATTTCAATCTATATGATGAAAATGATAACATTTTAGCCCGCCGCATCCAACTTTTTGATAATATGGAGGATGCTCAGGCTGCCATAGATGAAGTGGCCGCTTTCATTACCCAACACTTTATTGGCGTGGATGACGAACCGGAAGAAGGGTTACTGGTGATCGAGCACTTGTTGTTGCGCCCGAAGTACAACGAAACCATCGAAGCTGAGGTGATCAGGGATACTTTGCTGCCACGATTGCGTAACGATTACGGCAACATCACCAAGGAGGGAAAAGATCCTTATTCGTTCAGAATAACAGCAGTTTTTCCAGCTCAATTGGAGAAATTCCGGGACAAGAATTTCAGGGAATTGGCAGAGCGAACGCTGCGGCTGGAAACACCTGCGCATGTCATGCCACAGGTTTATTTTCTTAACAATCTGCAGTTGAGCCGTCTTGAACATGCTTACAAGAACTGGCTTGAATTGAACGTACTTCCTGTCCCAACTAATCCTGCCGAAAAGGTTGTTCACCTTAAAAAGCTTAACCATGCGTTGTTTGAACTTGAAGGAGCTATGGTCATAGTACCCGAAGAACCTGATCTTTAACTGCTAATGACATGGAACCTCGTCAACATCGCATCGGAAAATTGATTTTCAACCTTGAGTTGGATTCGGAAACAGTGGTCAAAGAGCTGCAACTGATATTTCCAACTACTTTTGAAAATCGTTTAAAAGAAGAATTGTCATCGTCATTTTCCCAAATCCCGATAAATAATGAGTCGATAATCATCGACCGGTTAGAATTAAACCTGGGAGTAGTCACCCATGGTGAACTTTACGAGGCACTTCGGAAACAATTGACCAAGGCCCTGTTAAACCGGATAAATGGCAGAGAGAAAGATGGCGACAGGAGAAATATGACCAAAATTTCATCATCTGAATACTGGAGCGAAGTTCTGATATATTTTTTACAAAAAGGCCATTACCCATGGTGGGCCGGACAATTGACAATTAATGAACTGGAGGATGCTGTTCTGAAAGAAACAGCAACCGGAAACCCCTATATTTTATCCAAATTGAAAAGCACTCTGGCTTTAACGGGAACCAGGTATCGTTTGAAGATTCAATTTTCACCCCGGTTCAACCGGCAGTTGATCAGTAATTTTTATCCGAAACTGGCAGAATTTATTTTCCAAACAACCGGAATGATCAGCGATATTTTTATTAAAAATATTGCTACCGATAAAGAAACATTCAGCGAATGGACGGACCTGGTATGGTTGATTCTCATTCAAACTGACGATGTTAATGACTTTAAAGAAAGATTTTCATCGCAGCTTTTTTCACTGATCTGCATTGAAAATAAACTGAATCCGAAACATTTACTAATGCAATTGCCCGAACCCATAAAATCAGTTTTAACAGAAAATCAAAATTTAAGAAAAGTCACAACACCTGCTATAACAATCAAAAATGAGGAGGTTGAAAGGGATTTACAAACAAAAAAGGAAATGGTCATCACGAATAGCGGACTGGTAATTTTCTGGCCTTACCTGAAAACACTTTTCGAAAATCTGAAATTGCTGTCAGGTGTCAATTTCATCAGTCAGAAACATCAGGAAAAGGCTTTATTATTTCTTCAATACCTTGTTACCGGATATGCAAAAGCTGAAGAACACGAGTTGCAATTGAATAAAATACTTACAGGCTGGCCTTTAATCCAACCCGTTCGAAAGTCCATCAGACTGAGTAAAGATGAAAAGGCTGAGCTCAATGAGTTTTTAATGGAAATGTGCAAAAACTGGACAGTGTTGAAAAACACTTCTATTGAGTCCCTTCGCGAGACTTTTCTGCAACGCCATGGAATTCTTCGCTCTGGAGACCGGAGTTACCACCTGAAAGTTGAACGAAAAGGAGTAGATATTTTACGCGACAACCTCCCGTGGCCAATCAGTACAATTAAAGAACCCTGGATGAGTGAAATACTTTATGTTGAATGGTAAAAGAAACAACAATAAAAACCAACGCTGACGATCTTGAGATGGAACTCAGATGGTTTGCTGAAGTGCTCGACGCCCGGATGCAATTTTTATATGGAAAAGAAAGCCGTATTGCTACCATTGCTGAAATCCAACCTCCGGCATTCAATCCGGAATATTCGCTTTACGCAAGTTTTATCAGCTATTACAACCTGACTTTTGAAGAACGTTTGCTGCTTGTTCTTGCACTGACACCGCATCTCAGGCCACAATTGCTCGATATTTTCTGGGCTGTCAATGAGAAAACAGGACGGGGTTTTACTGAAATAGGCGGGATAAAGGGCAGACAACACGGTGGATTCCTTCCCACTGGCGAAACAGTGATGTTTCTGCTGGGTGGTAATGATCTTGAAAAACGCAGTGAGTGCTTTCATCTTTTCAGTGCCGATCATTTCTTTGCCAAACACCAGATTTTGACACTCGAACCAGCATTGCAAGGGGAACCTGCTCTAAGTGGTGCTTTGTCTGTGTCACGCGATTTTATTGACTTAATTACTATTGGAACAACTCATAAACCTAACCTAAGTATGGATTTTCCTGCAAAACGCATTACCACTCATCTCACCTGGAATGATCTTGTGCTCAATGACCGTACGCACGAGCAACTCGAAGAAATCAAAGGATGGATGATACATGGACAGACATTGCTTGAGGAATGGGGTTTTGCACGAAAATTTCGTAAAGGATACCGCTGCTTGTTCTACGGACCGCCGGGAACCGGCAAATCATTAACGGCTAGTTTGCTTGGAAAAACCTCAGGAAAAGATGTTTATCGCATTGATCTTTCGCTGGTTGTTTCCAAATATATTGGTGAAACAGAGAAAAATTTGTCTAAAATCTTCAACCAGGCTGAAAACAAGAATTGGATTCTCTTTTTTGATGAAGCAGACGCCCTTTTTGGAAAACGTACCAAAGTAGCTGATGCCCACGATCGTTATGCCAACCAAGAGGTTTCCTACCTGCTACAACGAATAGAAGATCACGACGGCGTGGTGATTCTGGCATCCAACCAAAAAGAAAATATGGATGATGCTTTTACACGGCGTTTCGAGTCCATCATTCACTTTCCAATGCCTGACGCTAAAGAGCGCCTGAAAATCTGGACAAATGGGTTTTCTGAAAAATCTCAATTGGCCAAAGATGTGAATCTTGAACAAATTGCAGAAAGATTCGAAATCTCAGGGGGCGCTATCATGAACATCATCAGGTTTGCCTCCCTGTCAGCCTTACGCAAAGGACAAAACCTGATCACTGCGCAGTTTATCACCGACGGAATCAGGAAAGAACTAACGAAAGAAGGAAGAACACTATAGAACACAACACTATGAAAAAGAAAGCAGAACAAACCCTGGACAAAGACAGAAATATGGCAAGAGCAGCAGCAGAATTTGCAGTTTCTGAGCGTCATCCGGTAGCAATCATGCCCAAGTTGGAAGTTGGCCAGTCCGGCGACCGTTATGAACAGGAGGCCGATCAGGTTGCAGACCGCATCATGCAAATGCCAGAAAATAATGTCATTCGAAAAAGCGATGAAGAAGAGGATAAAATTCAGATGAAATCTCAGAGAACTGAGGTAACTCCATGGTTGCAGCGCTTTGGGAATAGAGAAATACTGCAAGCCAGATCGGATCATGCAGTTGAGGAGACATCCTGGCTCGGGAACCAGCTAACCCATTCAAAGAGTAATGGTAAACCGCTGCCTGAGGCGCCAAGATCATTCATGGAAAGCCGTTTTGGGGCCGACTTTGGCAATGTAAAAATTCACGCCGATAACAATGCATCAACCCTAAGCCATGCAATAAATGCCAAAGCTTTCACACATGGCAGTGATATCTATTTTGCCAAAAATCAATTTAGTCCCGAAACCCAAACCGGAAAGCATCTGCTTGCTCATGAACTAACACATGTTGTGCAGCAAACTTTTTCATCTTCCCCCTCAATATCAAAAAAATCTGGAGGAACTGCTTACAGTCAGGCTAAGCATCACGTCACCAAAGGTGTAAATAGAGTAGTGCAAATGACCCAGGAAGATGATGAAAGTAGGCGGTCAAGGATAGATGTAGCAACCTCGGTTCAGGCATTTAGAGCTACTTACCCGGATGAATCAGGCGGATTGCTTACGCAGGCTTTGATCCGTCAGTTACAAAGGGCTCAAACTGCAGGTGAAGCCACAAGTGCAGTAGGAAGCGGGCAGCGAAGGTTCGGATCAAGAGCCGGAAGCGCCGAAGAGAGGGCAGGCGTTTCACTCGGACAAGCCTCATCGCCACCAGAAAATGAAACTGCTGAAAAGGTTGCTGTGGTGATCGGAAATGGCAACTATGACGAGAATACCAACATGGGCAGTATGGCCGTGAGAAATAGACCCTTAACTACAACTATTTCCGATGCTGAGTCGGTTGCTGCAAGAATGAGAGATTTGAATTATGTTGTCACCCTTTTGACTGACCAAAATGCTACTCAGATCAATCAGGAGTTGACCAATCAGATAAATCGTCTGCAGCAAGGCAGCGAACTCTTTTTTTACTTTAGCGGTCATGGGTTAATTGAAGGATTGGTGGGCATTGACGGTTCTGTCTTCACACCGGCACAAATGGTTGCGATTAGGGACACCGCCAGGAGCAATTTAGTTAACCTGGTCATCAATACCGATGCCTGTCATTCAGGGGTATTTGCAGATGCAATCAGAGGAGCAGAACTCACGGATACATTGCGTGCCAATCAAAGCCAATCTACACCATCTCTAGAGTTGACTGCAATGTTGCAGGGTGCTTTAGATATTCAGTCCGCAAAGAACAACTTCAACACATCTATCAATACCTGGTGGGCGCAACGTTACGAAATTGAAAACCGGATGAACGTAGCCGCCACAGAACAAGTAATTACTGAGTGGGAAAATCATTACAATCAGGGACGTGACATATGGAACAATTTTGTGACTGCTTGTAATCCTTTGCTTGTAACTCTGCGTTCGAGTGCCGGAGTTGCCGGGTTAACATTAGAAGCCCTAACGCTTCCGACATTAACGGGAAATCTGAATTCCGACAAGGAGGCTCAGATTCAGGCCGGATTGGATGATGTGGATAATTTACTCAACCAGGTGCTTACTTATTCCAATAATCGTTTGCCATAAACCTTGAATGATGGTAATCTATGGCATCAGTATATAATTGTAGTCAAAATAGATGCTTACAGATGAATTTTCCATCAAAAAACATGAATCAAAATGAAAACAAGACTAAAAACAATTTGGAAAAGAATCTCTACAAAAGAGTACAACGCCCGTTATTCCCGGCTTGCCGGTGACATTGAATGCTACAAGCCACAACTGACAAGAAGGGTAACCGAAAAAAATCTCAAGGATGCTCCATGGGCAAAG
Source organism: Bacteroidales bacterium (assembly GCA_014860585.1). Lineage (NCBI taxonomy): Bacteria > Pseudomonadati > Bacteroidota > Bacteroidia > Bacteroidales > Bacteroidales bacterium. The sequence goes on from JACZJL010000089.1 coordinate 29,519, forward strand.
CAGGCTGAGAAGCTGGTTGAGAAATCAGAGGAATTTTTACAGGATTTCAAAATTGATGAAGCCTGGAAAGCCTTCCATACGGCCAAACGAATGGAAATTTTTGGCATGGACGACAAAGAACGAATTAACCTCGCTAACGAACTCCGCATGGAAACGGCAAAATTGAATGAATGGCGTAAAGATGCGGTGCTTGAGCTGATTGGCCAGAAAAAATTCGATATGCTCGACGCCCCTTCGCATCAGGCATTGGTAAGGGCTGTGGAGCTTAAAGATGAGCACTACAACAATCAGTATTACAAAAACCGGCTATCACAAACCTTATTCAGGTTGCTCTTCACGTTGCTTTCATTTGGTATTGCAGGAATTGGTCTATATTTCTATTATACAATCAGGTGTTTCGGGATGGATTTTAATGATCCGGCCAACATCTGGTTGTACCTGCTTGGGGTATTGCTTTTTGGCTTGCTTGGTGCCACTACCAGCGCCATTCTTTTTACAAGGTATCTTTCAAGTTCTTCCCGCATAACAGAAATAGGCAGCAGCAGGGTAATTACCCTAAGTAAAATTTTTGTCGGCGCTGGTTTTTCGGTGTTTATTTTTCTCATCCTCCGATCTTCGATAGCCGAAAATATTCAAATTTTCAGCTTTTCGATCAAAGACCCGCTGGACTATTTCACCGTTGCTTTTGTGTCCGGTTTTTCTGAACGCCTGGCACAGAAAGCAATTGAAACTATTGTGGGCAAAGAAAAGGAAGGAGAGCAGAATCAAAAAGCAACCGAGACACATGAATCATGATCTGTTCATCGGCAACCGATCCTTGAACAAAATGAATAAAAAATAGTAAGCCTTTATCGAAGCGGAAAAAGCAGGCCTCATTAGCCGTTGGCTATTAAAAATATCGCAATTAAAGCGAGCCCTATTCCTGCAAGTTTGGATGTTGTAGGGCGTTCGGTGAAAAGGATAAAACCGGTAGCTGAGGCCAGTGCCACTACTCCTACATTATACACCGGAACAAAAAAAGAGACCTGGAAAAGGCTTATCCCCTTTAAGAAATATAGCGTTGAATACCAATTGAGTAGTCCGAGGACAATTCCTGCGATCACATTCCTAAAAGCAAATTTTTCATTTTTGCCTTTAATCATCAGCACAACCACTCCCAAAATCAATGCAACTCCAAAAGCCGTTGCCAGGAACAACACGAAGTCACCATGGATAAAATAATGTTCAGCCACTTTCATCAGCGAATCATTAAGCCCTACAGCAGCAAATAGAAAGACAGGCAGATAGGCATATTTTACATTGAGATGTACTTTTTTATCTTTTTTTGACGTGAAATAAAAGGCTACAAGTGCGACAACAATTCCCGTGATTTTAATCCATCCGGCTGTATCGCCAAAGGCTATAAATCCCAGTATCACCGGAATAATTACCGACATGCGGCTGGAGATGGCTGTTACCGAAACACCTGCAAAGCGCGCTGAAAGGGCAAACAAGTTAAATGAGACAATTAATGTAACCCCTATGATCAGGGCAAATAAAAACCAGGGTTGAGAAGTAATTTCGGAAAATCCAGGTTGCCTGCCAAAACTAAGGTATCCAAAAGCTGACGCTACAAGGTAATTAACTGTTATGGCCTGTAGTGTGCTGATGTGAAAACGTTCAAATAACCTGAATGTGATGATGATCAGGGTGGAGGTGAGGACGGCGAGGATGAGGTAAATCACTGTGCTGGATCAAAATTATGAGTTAATCTCAGATCAGATTCCTGCTGTATTCAGGTTGCCCAGACTAATTGTAAAAACTTTTGTCTGATTGGGGTCATCGTCGTTTACAAGCTTAATCGAAACTTGCAGGTGAAGAAGGTAAATATTTAATTCAGTGGACTTTGATTGAATTTTTCCAATCTTCAGAATATCGGAGTTGATAATTCCGTACGTTCTTTTTTCGATGATTCCGAAAATCTCATCAGGGTATTCGTCGAGGATGCTGCTGTCATAATCATCCAGCAAATCGTGGATATTTGCAATTTCCGACATGGTGATGACCTGCATATTTTCCAATCCGCCTATGTTAACCAGGAACCAGGTGTTCACATTTTGGTCAATCAAACAGCGGTTAAGATTATCTCGTTGCAAAATCCGCGCATTGTTAATAATTGCCCTTCCAAAATAATTATCACCAAACTTGTAAATTTTATCGTAGGTAATAGCATATCTTAGATTGATACTTCCAATGATACGGCGAAGTTTTGGGTAAAAATGGAAAGCATTGTAAACCCGCAGAACAATGGCAAAATTGATGGCGAATAACAGCGAATGCAAAGGCGTGTCAAAAATGAAAAATCCCCCATCTCCGGTGCTGATGAAATGATCGTAGATACGCTTACGGTCGTATTTCTGAAAAATATATTTATGATTGGCAAAACACTGATCAATAGCAGTCTCCATCAGCCTTCGGACCAGAAATGGCATAAGTGCCTGTTCAATTACACCATAGCCGGTGCTGTATTGATAAATGTCCAAACCCAGTACCGATTTATTCGGAATATTATCATAATTAATGTATGCTTTCAACTCCTCAAAAAGGTCTTCGTCCTCCGGGATGACGTTGGTTTTACGGAAAATTACACGGTGGTCCTTTTCCTGAACAACCTTCTTAAGTTTATCGTAATCAAGCTCTTTTATTGGAATACTCATATAAACAAGTTAAATAAACCCGTGGCAAAAGTATTAATTTACTTTTCAACGGATTTCCGGATTCAAGTTTCTCAGTTGATTTCCGGTAAAATCAACCAAATCGCTTTTTTTGTCATTTGTCAAAATTATAAGATCTATTCAGATTTTGCCGGTTTTGAGGGACGTTGATTTTTGCTTCTTCCCTCCCTGGGTTTCTTTTTTTGAAATGCCCCGTGTTTTTTATGCTGATTGATGTTTCCCGGTTCAGCAGATGGCTCCAGTCCCTCAGGTAATGGCAACTTTTTAATTTCATTCCCAATTAATTGCTCAATTCTTTTAAAGCTGCCGGTTTCCCGATGGTTTACAAACGTGAGTGCAACTCCTGTTTTTTCCGCCCTCGCGGTGCGACCGACACGGTGAACGTAATCCTCGGCATCCTGAGGAACATTAAAGTTGATTACAAGGCTGATATTTTCGATGTCAATGCCACGTGAAACGATGTCGGTAGCCACCAGAATCTGAACTTCCCTGTTTTTGAAAAGCCTGAGCACATCCCGGCGTTCATTCTGATCGAGATCTGAATGGATAGCCTTTACATTGAATTTCATCCGAATCATTTCATGCTCAAGGTCTTTCACCCTCGATTTTGTAGAAGAAAAAATAAGTATTGATGGCAAATCTTTGCCTGTGATCAATTTTTTGAGCAGCGCTGTTTTTTGGTTGTCAGAAACAAAATAGGCAGCCTGGAGTACATTTTCTGGCGGTTTTGAAATTTCGAGGGTGATTTCTTTAGGCTCGTGCATCACCTTACGGGCCAGTGCTCTTATTTCTTTAGGCATTGTGGCCGAAAACATCAGGGTTTGCCTTTTTTTAGGTAAAAAACTTACTATCCTTTGTATGTCGGGCAAAAATCCCATGTCGAGCATTCGGTCAGCTTCGTCAAGGATCAAATGTTTAAGGTGCTTGAGGTTCACATAGCCAAGGTTGAGGTGGGAGATCAAACGCCCGGGAGTTGCCACAATGATGCCCGTTCCTGTTTTGATGGCTTTGCGCTCCACTTCGAAATCTGTGCCGCTGCCGCCACCGTAAACTGCTATTGAGCTCACCCCGGCGAAATAGGAGAATCCTTCGAGTTGCTGGTCAATCTGCATTGCAAGTTCTCTTGTGGGTGCTATAATCAATGCTTTGATGTCGTTTAGATTTGATGTATCGGAAATAATGCTGTGAAGCAAGGGGAGCACATAGGCTGCTGTTTTGCCGGTTCCGGTCTGTGCACAGGCAATCAGGTCACTGCCCTGAAGGATTACCGGAATGGCTTGCTCCTGGATGGGTGTAGGCTTTTCAAAACCGATTGCGTCAACACCTTCCATGATGTGCGGGTGCAGGTTAAATGATTCGAAATTCAATGTTTTTCAAGATTTTAGTGATGAGATAATTTATACCGGCAACAAGAGGGTTCAGGTCGCCTATTTTCATAATTGCCAATTTTATGATAATAAACAAAGTAAACACTGGAATGTTAACGAAATGAACTGATTGATAAAAATACAGCCATTTCCTTCTGAATTTTCAATGCTTCCTCCCTTGCTTTTTCAGCAAAATCTTTCCCTGACGAACCGAAAATTATCCCTCTTGAAGAATTGACCAATAACCCGCAATCATTGATTAATCCGGCTTTGGATACCTCTTCCAGGCTGCCGCCCTGGGCGCCGACCCCCGGAATTAATAAAAAATGATCAGGGATTAATTTTCGGATACCCCCGATCATTCCGGCTTTGGTAGCACCGACCACATACATCATGTTTTCACCATTGCCCCATGCTTTTGATTGCCTGATGACCTGCTCAAAAAGCTGCTCTCCATTCACCAACTTTTGGTTTTGGAAATCGGCTGCACCAATATTAGAAGTCAATGCAAGCAGAATCACCCATTTTTCGTGATAATTGAAAAATGGTTTTACCGAATCACTGCCCATATAAGGCGCCACTGTGATGGCATCAAATCCAAATCCTTCGGGAGGTTCGGCCAGAAAAGCCTTTGCGTACATCTCCGATGTATTTCCAATGTCACCCCGCTTGGCATCAGCAATCGTAAGCACAGTTCCATTTAGACCATCGAGGTACCGGATTGTTTTTTCGAGACTCTGCCAGCCTTTGATACCCTCACTTTCATAAAAAGCCAAATTCAATTTATAGGCTACCGCTAAATCATGGGTTGCATCAATGATCGCTTTGTTGAAAATAAAAACGGGGTCATCAAGACGGTTGAGGTAGGAAGGGATTTTTTTTATGTCGGTATCAAGACCTATGCAGAGGTAAGATTTTTTTTTACGAATATTTTCTTTGAGCTGTGATCTGGTCATAAACGAATCTTTAAAGCTGTAAAAATAAATAAAGTTTGATTGGCCACATTGGCATTCATTAAGATTCATCGCTTAAGAAGGCAATGAACCTGGAAAGGCAGTAATTTTCCGGCGATTGATTTTTTACTTCATCTACTTAGTCTCTGCCAGAAAACTCCATAAATTTGATTTTCAACTTTAATAGTTTTCTGGCAGAGACTACTTAATCGTTTTATTGTCATTGGCACATACGAAAAGCACATTAAATAAATCATCGTAGCCTTTGAATAGTTCTTCGCCATCATGGTTGATTTGTTCGGCGTGGAAACCAATAATTGTAAGTCCTGCGTTGAAAGATTTTTTAGCGATAAGTTTTTTCCTATTCTCATTTTCGTTGCGTTGAATAATCTGAATGTTGGAAGGAGAAATTGGCAAACGGCCAGAGTCAATTAACTGGATCAGATTAGCTTCAACCTGTTGTTTTTCGCTTTCTTTTGCCAGGGAGAATATTTTAATTTCACTTTTACGCCAGTCAGGATGTTCGATGATTATGTAACTTAAAAGAATCATCAGATTGGCATTTTCAGCATCTGTACTGCTGATCCACACATGAATGCCATTTTCGTAAATCATTCTTCGCGAAGAACTACCGAGGATGCAAACATCATAATTTCCTGCCCTTACCAGGTTGAAATTATCAATGATTTGTGTGAGATTATCCGGATTATCCTTAAAAAACTCGAAAATTACCATGTTGTTTTCCATACCTGAAATACCCGGCAATTGAATGATCTGCGCTATGGCTGATGTGTAACTGGGCGAAATGATCGTGTCGATGTATACATTGCTTTTTCGTTTTTCGGATTTCCTGATCAGTTCTTCAAGTATCTCTTTTGATTTTTCATTTGTGGCTTTCGAAAAATATCCTTCAATCAGATGGATGTAAGTTCCAAAGCCATGATTATGCGAAATCCATGCAAGCAACTCGAAAGCTTCTTCCCGCCTGAGTGAATCCTTTGACACACAAATTGCCGAAGGTCTCCAGGAATCATCTGACAGGCTTTTCTTTGATTTTTGCAAAAACACCTGGAGATTACGGTTGAGTTGGAAAAGAGCACCCTTGAATAGGGTTTCAAGACCTTTCCGGTCTTTATGATAATGGTTCATATACAAATAGATAAGCACCATGATAATGATCGAACCAAGGGCATACGGGGTATTCATTTTAAACATCAGCCAAACGCTTAGGATAAATCCAATGAGGGAGAAGTACCATCTCGACTTAAACGAAGGCCTGTAGGACGGGTCAGCGCCGAAATGGTTCAAAAATGAAATAAGATTGAGAGAACCGTACGTAACCATGAAAAACATCGAAATGATCTTTGCCACTGCATTTACATCACCCAAAGCAATGAAAATAAATGCAATGACAATTACCATCATGGAAGCGTTTCGGGGCTCATGTGTACCTGGGACACCCTTGGCGAAGAAGTAATTGACTTTTTTTGATGGGAAAGCCTGGTCGAGTGAAAGCGCCTGAAGTGTCCGTGGCGCTACCATTATTGAGCCAAGCGCTGAAGATATAGTGGAGGCCGCAAGCCCAAGGGGAACAATCCAGGCGCCGAAATAGGCAATTTTTGCCATAATGAGTTGATCATTGACAAGATCATCGGGGCTTGCTGAAACAGCTAACTTGTAAAGAATAAAGATGTAAACCAACAGGCCGCTGAATGTTGCAGCTGTAGTGCCAATGGGTATCGAACGTCGGGGTTTTTCAAGATCACCCGACAGGCCAACCCCTGCAGTCATACCTGTGAAGGCCGGAAAAATAACTGCAAAAACAAAGAAAAAATCATTGCTATTTCTAAAATCCCCAAGGATATCTGATGAATCGAATGTTTCAGCAAAGGTTGTCGTTCCAATGAAAAACATTACCAACGAAAAAAACAAGATACCCACCACTACGTAAAGTGCTTTTACACCCATATTTGCCCCTTTGGTCAGCATCAGCAAGGCAAGTAAACCCATTGCCGGGATACTCACCACCTGCCGTGGAAGCTCAACACCAAAACGATCAGCGTAAATCTTGAACAATGGATCAAAAGCCTCCGTAAAAGCAATGACATAAAATGCTACACTCACTGCCTGGGATAAAAACAGGGCAATCCCTATGGTGGCGCCAATATTCAACCCAAACGAGCGGGACATGATAAAATATTCACCTCCACCTTCAACCTTAAAATTGGTGGCAATCTCTGAAATGGCTAGTGCTGTAGGAATGGTAACTGCATGGCCGAGAATTACAATAAGTAATGTCCCCATAAAACCAAGTGTTCCCACGGCAAAACCGAAACGCAGGAAAAGGATGGCGCCAAGGATAGTAGAAATGGCCGTAAAAAAAACCGGTGCAGTCCCAAAGCCTTTTGTTTCCTTATTCAAACTTGTTAATGTTGGTGCTTTCATCAAAAACTGAAGTGATGGTTTAGATAACTATTATTCAGCATGCAATATTAACCATTTTCGTCGATCAATCGAAAACAATTTAAACTCTCGGAGTGATTCTTCGTTTCTCGGCCTCAGGTATGTCCTATGAAGCATACTGTACCATTACCCGCTCCGCGGGTCGGGTACAATCGGCAGCTTGGCCATTTTCTCCACTATCATGCTCTGGAAGCCAAATTCTTCGTCAATTTTTCCTAAAAGGAGATAAACGCCATGCCCGCGAAATGGCCATTGATCGAGGGTTTTGGGGAAATGGGTCGTGTCAAAAAATTCCCCTTGCACGTCGATGAAAGTACCGAAGTTCATGATCTGTCCGGATTTCGTTTTGGTGAATTTGCGGGTCACCAGCTCGCCGAGCATCCTTACTGTTTTACCGGTGTTGGCCGCCATCTCCCTGGCCATCACCTCGCCTCGGAAAGGGGTTTTGAGCAGGTCGAAATATTTGATGGAAACGGGAAAGCCAATCAGCTCAATTTCGTCGTAGGCGTCTTCCACCACGCTGTGTTCGAGGTGCGGCAGGGTGAAATTCTTTTTTGGAGGTAAAAAGAGCGCTGATTGGGTGATGTCGCGTTTGCTTTTCCCAAAAAAGAGGTGGGCATCCCACAGCAGCCGACTTTTGCTGATACCGGTGAAGCGCAGCGCTCCCGTGCGGATAAGCAGAATAAGCTGGTCCAGCCCGGGGTGCACGCGCTGGATAAAGTCTTCGAGATCGGCAAACATGCCGTGGATGCGGCGTTCTTCCACGATCCTTAGTCCAAGCTTACTCTCGAGGTTCTGGATGTGAATAAATCCTACAAAAATCTGGTCGCCGTAAATGGTGGTTTTGTACTCGCTGCGGTTCACGCAGGGCAGTTCGATTTTGGCGCCACAGCGTTTGGCCTCATTAAAATAAACCCAGGTTTTGTAATATCCCCCGAAGTTGTTAATCACTGCTGTCATGAATTCGAGCGGATAGTGGGCTTTGAGGTAAAGGCTCTGGTAACTTTCCACGGCGTAGGAGGCCGAATGGGCTTTGGAAAAGGCATATCCGGCGAATGACTCCACTTGTCGCCATACTTCTTTGGTGATGGCCTCGTCGCGTCCGAGTTGTTGCGATTTTTCAAAAAAGCGGTCGACGATCTGCTGGAACTCTTTCTTACCGCGTACCTTACCGCTCATGGCGCGCCGCAGCACGTCCGACTCCGCCAGGTTCAATCCACCGTAATGGTGACAAACCTTCAGCACATCCTCCTGGTAAACCATCACGCCAAAGGTCTCTTTCAACTGTTCTTCCATGACCGGGTGGATGTATTCAAAGTCGTTCGGATGGTGGAAACGGTGAATATACTCCCGCATCATCCCCGAGCGCGCCACACCCGGCCTCACGATGGAACTGGCAGCCACCAGCGTAAGGTAGTTGTCGCACCGCAATTTGGTAAGCAAGCCACGCATGGCAGGACTCTCGATATAGAAGCATCCGATGGTTTCAGCGCGTTTGAGTTGTGCCTTTACCTGCGCATCCTTTTTAAATTTTGGAATATTGTGGACATCCACCTCTTCGCCGCGGTTGGATTTGATGATATCGGCACATTCCTTTATGTGCCCAATGCCACGCTGGCTTAGGATGTCCATCTTCTCAAAACCAATGTCTTCGGCCACGTACATATCCCATTGTGTTGTCGGGAATCCTTTTGGCGGGAGGTCAAGGGCGGTGTAGCAGGTGATGGGCTTCTCGGAAATCAATACCCCGCCGGCGTGAATGCTGCGGATATTTGGGAAGTCGGTCATCTGCGCAGCTACCTTAAGTACCTGTGAAGTCACGCTATCGCGGTTTTGACGTTTTTCGGGAAAATCCACTAGGTCGTCAATTTCGGATTTTGGGAGGCCGTACACTTTGCCCAATTCCCGTAGAGGCGAACGGTCTTTAAATGTCGGAATTGTCCCCATCAGCGCGGTGTGACGGCGTCCGTAGCGCTTAAAAATGTAGTCAATCACCTCGTCGCGTTCTTTCCATGAGTAGTCAATGTCGAAGTCGGGCGGACTGGTGCGCATCGGGTTGATGAACCGCTCGAAGTAGAGGTCGAGTTCGATGGGGTCAACGTCGGTGATCTTGAGGCAGTAGGCCACCACGCTGTTGGCGCCGCTGCCGCGACCAACATGGTAAAACCCGCGCGCCATCGAATAGCGCACGATGTCCCACGCCATCAGGAAATACGACGAAAAACCAAGCCGGTCAATGATCTCCAACTCATGTTGCACCCGCTGCAGGGCGGTTTTGTCATTTTTCCCGTAGCGGTAAATCATTCCGTCTAGCGCCAGCTTTTCGAGCAACACCTTGTCATCGTAGCGGCTGCCGGTGAAAATCTGTTTGTTTTTGGATGTTTTGAATTCAAAATCAATGCTGCACGAACCCAGCAACTTTCGAGTGTTTTCAATAATTTCAGGAAAATCTGCAAAAGGCTTGATGACCTGATTAACGGGGAGGAGTAATTCGTCCGGAAGGGCAAAGTCCTGTGGTGACAGTTTGGTGATCAGCGTGTTTTTATCAATGGCCCGCAGGTTTTGATGCAACAGGAAGCCTTCTTGATTCAGAAAAGTAACCGGATGAAAAACAACCAGTTTCGAATGATCGGCACAGAGCGCTGAAGTCACCATTTTCCTCACTTCCTCCGGCCTGATCCCGATAAATTCATAATCACGGAGTTTGTGCTCCGGAGGGGTTGAAAACGGCCAGATTACGAAAACGTTTGCAAAATCAGGCGGCCGGTCGGGTAGGGGAGTTTGCTCCAGGTTGTGCTGCGACAAAAATTCATTCAGTTCCCTGAAACCCTCATTGTTCATGGCAATGCCAATGTAAATCAGCCGGTCATCCCGCCGGAACTCGATGCCTGCCACCGGTTTAGTACCTTGCTGTTTACATGCCTTCACAAAATCGATGGTTCCGGTCGAGTTGTTGATGTCGGTTAAAGCCAGTGTTTCGATTCCCTTTTTTGCCGCTTCCGCAACCAGTTCTTCCACCGGAATCGTTCCGTAGCGCAGGCTGTAATATGAATGGGCATTGATAATCAAGCGATAAAATTTAAATGATTAGATATTAATCAGATTAATGTTTACAAAATAATTATTTTATTCGAATTGGTGAAAAAAAAATGAACTTCTTCAACTCCAACCAACAAGGTTGATCAATCGCTCAACAAAAAGGATTGTCTGGCCAGACTCTTTATCAAACTTTTCAGGTGTTTTTTTGATTATCCCACCAGCTTGATATTCTTTCTTTTAACCCACTGAAAAATAAGCAAAAGATGATTTTTCCTTCCAAAGAATCAGAAGTCATATTGGAAAATCATCACCAACATTTGAACTTCAACAATTTCTTTGTGTTTATTGATGAATTCCTAAATTTGCCGCACTAACTTTTTAATTTAATCTTTATGAAATTCGCATCAAAATTTGTTTTAGCTTTTTTTATAGCATTCGCTTTTTTGTTTCAAACCACTCAGGCACAAGATATAACGCCTAGCAAGAAAATGTACGGGAAGTCTTTCTATCATCAGAAAGCCCCGGATTTTGTAGTTGAAAAATGGCTTTCGGACGAGCCAAATACAAAAGGAAAATTTGTGATGATTGACTTTTGGGCTACCTGGTGTGGTCCCTGCAAGCGTGCTATCCCCCAATTCAACGAATGGCACAACAAATACAAAGACCGGATGGTGGTCATTGGCGTTTCTGATGAGCCTGAAGCAAAAGTATTGGCATTGAAAGACCCAAAAAAAGACTATTACAGTGCCATTGACACTCAGAAGCGGATGAAAAATATTTACGAGGTTTCCGGGATTCCGCACGTCGTAATCATTGATCCAAAAGGTATTGTCAGATGGCAGGGCTTCCCATTCCTCTCTGGTTTCGAGCTGACAGATGCTGTGATTGATGAAATTTTGGAAAAATACGGAAAGTAGTCTGTAACTTTATCTGGCTAAATGAGTCTATAGGAAGTTAATTTCAGTTTCGGCCTGTTACCATGCAGTGCATCTAACCCGGATAGGGATTTTGATTAGAAAAATTGAAACCCTTTGAAATCTACTTACTATAGTCTTACGAAAATCAAACTGAATCTTGCCCACAATTCTTCAAATAAACGGTCTTTCAAAACATTACGGACGCATTCATGCCGTTGATGGTTTTGATCTTACGGTTAATAAAGGTGAAATTCATGGACTCCTTGGCCCAAATGGAAGCGGGAAAACTACCACCCTCGGAGTAATTCTCGACATCGTCAGGCCAACTGCAGGAAGTTTCCGGTGGTTTGAGCAGGAACCTACAGCACAAATCCGCAGGCGGCTGGGCGCCACACTTGAGCAGCCGGTTTTTTATCCCTACCTTTCGGCTGTAAACAATTTGAAGGTTATTGCCAGAATTAAAGATATTCCCTTCAACGATTTTGAAAGAGTACTCAGGATTGTTGACCTTTATCATCGCAAGGATGATAAGTTCAGAACCTACTCACTCGGGATGAAGCAGCGCCTGGCCATTGCTTCCGTATTAATCGGAAAGCCGGAAGTGCTGATACTGGATGAGCCTACCAATGGGCTTGATCCACAGGGCATTTTCGAAATCAGGAACCTTATTATTCGGATTGGGAGTGAGGGCATGACGATTATTTTGGCAAGCCATCTTCTGGATGAGGTGCAGAAAGTTTGTTCTCATCTTGCAGTAATGCATCAGGGTAAAAAACTCTATTCAGGCAGTGTTGAGGAAGTGCTGAGTGAATCCACAAAAGTTGAACTGGCCTCAAATCACCTCGAAATGCTTGCAGTTGCCCTAAAAGAGTATCAGGGTATTACTTCGATCACATTGGATAATAAATTGTTGATTTGCAGTGTTGAGCCAGGGGTTTCACCTGGTGATATTAACGAATTTCTGATGGAAAAAGGAATAGTACTGACTCACCTGAGCAAACGCCGTAAATCGCTGGAGCAGCATTTTTTTGAAATTTTACAACAGGGAAAATGATGAAACTGCTGTTGATTGAATGGGAGAAAATTCGCAATTACAGGGCATTCTGGCTCATGGTGGCGCTTTATCTTTTTGTTTTGATATCTGCGGTCATCGGGTTGCCGGCATTCTTCAACTATATGACCGATAAAACCAATGCATCAGTGGTCACAAAGTTGTTTACCAGGTTACTGTTGAGTTTCCCTGATGTATGGCAAAATATTGCCTTTTTTGCTGGTTTGAGGGCATTTATCAAAGTAGTCCTTGCTATTCTTGTCGTGATTTTGATCTCAAACGAATTTTCTTTTCTCACCATTCGGTCAAATATCATAAACGGTTTAAGCAGGAAACATTTTTTACTTGCCAAAATCGAATTGGTTTTTATGCTCAGTCTGCTCTCTACACTGGTCCTTTTTCTTTCAGGATTATACCTTGGTTTTGTTAATACGCCAACGATTACTTTCAGCCAGTTATTTAGCAGGATTTATTTTCTGCCGGCATATTTTGTAGAACTTTTCACCTACCTGACGTTTGCAATGATGATTAGGATTTTAATCAGAAAAACTGGATTCGCAATCATTGCCTTGCTTTTTTATATTATGGTTGAGCCTATAATCCAATATTACACTCCTGATCAGTTTGACAAATTTTTGCCGCTGAATGCAATGAACCACCTGGTTTGGTCAGTAAATACTTCGAGTGTGTCGATTAAAACACCTGAAATCAATTTTACACTGCAAGAGAGTATTGCACTCACTGACCTGGCTGTTTGCCTTGCTTATGCTGTATTCTTTACAGGAATCATCTGGTTCTATCTGAAGCGCAAGGATTTATAACCTTTTCGATTTAATGATAAAAAAAGCCCGGATCATTTGACTGACCCGGGCTTCTTTTTATCAAGGTTTGTGATGCTATTGAATCACAACTTTTCTGATGATTACATCATCGCTCGTGTTAAGGCGCAAGTAGTAAATACCGCGGGCAAAATCACCCAGTTCAATTTGGTGGGTAACCGAGCCATCAAGCTGGCCAATCTGACGACTGTAAACATGCTGACCCTGGTAATTCATCAGTGTATATCCGAGCTTTTCTGATATACCTCTAAGGGTGATATTCAGGACGTTTGTGGCCGGATTTGGAAAAATCATCAAACTCAGGTTGTCATTAATTTCGCTAACGCCAATGCATGGATCGAAGGTAATCACGATAGAATCCTCTCCTTCACAATCGTTAGCATCTGTAACAACTACTGAATAGGTTACTGAGCCTAAACCAACTCCGGTTGAGTCAACCTGTATGGTTGGGGTAGTGTAACCACCTGGTGTCCAAAGGTAGCTAACTGCGCCAGCAGTAGTGGCATTTAGGGTAATGGTTTGATCAGCGCACACAGTTTGGTCTTCGCCAAGATTTACCTGTGGCGGGATATTAACAACAAGCGTGTAGCTATCCGTTACAATGGTTTCTCCATCGTCAATTGAAACCGTATATGTGGTTGTCACATCGGGGGTAGCAATTGGGTTTGGGCTGTTGGGATTACTTAGCGAACCAGCTGGCGACCAGGTGCAGTTGTAAGTTCCTGTACCGCCCGAAGGATTGGCTAATAGCATTGCAGATCCACCCTGGCAGATCATTTCAGGTTCTGAAGTAATATTGCAGGTTAATGTTCCCATAGTTTGGAAAGATGCAGCCCAACCGGCTTTCACAACTGAGTTGTCAGAGGTAAATTTGAAAGTAATCGCACCGGAGGCATGTGTTGAAGTCACAGTGACAGGACTTGTGGTTCCATGGAAAGGACTGCCGGGGAATGCAGGAGCCGAAATATCCGGGCCATTATGAATATGCAGATAATCATAATTGGCTTCAGTATCAAATATGGTAAAAGTAAATTCAAGGGGCTGTCCTGTGTTTGCTGGGAAAAAAGTCATTGTAAAGTTTTCATTGCTTGCATAATTGGCGCCTGGGCCTCCTGAATCGTAGAACATACCATTGGCAGCAGTTACGTTTCCATTACCCATCATGTATTCGGGACCGCTGGTCGTGAACGACCATACAGGGCAATTCGTTGCCTGGCCGTTTGAATTTTTTGGAACAATCTTCCAGTAATAAGTGGTGTTAGGCATCATTGTGGGTGAATAAGACGGGATCGTGGCTGTTTCGACAAAAGGTGGGTTTGGTACAACCCCAAAATAAACATCAAATAAAGTGGCATCAAGCGAAACCCAGGTCAATGTTGTGTTCATAGGAACATTAACAGCTTCGTCGGCCGGATTGGGATTGGATGCGCATTCCGGTACACCGGTGATATAATGGCAGCTGACTTCTGCTTCCCATCCGATTTTTGTGATTGATCCATCTGAAGTAAATTTGAATGTCAAAGCACCGGAGCCATTCAATGCTAAAATTATACCCGGGTTGGTAGTTCCATGGAATGGGCTTCCCGGAACCTGCGGTGAGGAGGCGTTTGGACCGTTGTAGATGTATAAATAGTCATAATTCGACTCCGTTTCAAATGACAGGAAGTTCACCTTGATCACTCCATCGGTTGAAGCCGGTAGGAAGGTCATTGTCAAACTTTCGTTGTTGCCATATTCTCCACCTGGGCCGCCTGAATCGTAGAATAAACCTACACAAGTTGTGACCGTCTGGTTCGACATGTTGTATTCAGGGATTAAACCAATTACTACAGTAATCGTCTGTTCATCTGTGTATAGACCTGAAGGGCCTGCAGTAGCAGAGAGGTTAACATTTACAGGGTAACCAATAGGAGATGAAGCATCAGCACTCACACTGATCGAGATTTCTTCAGAACCACCGGCAGCAATACTGGCAATGTTTACACTTGCAGTATTGATGGTGAGCATCGGATCATTGGATACAATGCTGATTATTGCATTGGAGATATTACTGTGACCTGTATTATTGACATTCATTTTTACCAGAGCTGTTTCACCCGGGTCGAGAATGCCGTCATTGTTTCCTGATTGAGAATCATCTATGATAAAAGAGTCGGCAATTACAACAACAGGCGCCTGAAGTGTAATAAACAGGTTTGAAGTCCATGTATCACTTCCGTCTGTCATTGTCAGCGTGAATTGTGCTTTGTGTTGATCTGGGACGAAAGAGGTTACAGAGAAACTGTAAGCACTGTTAACAGTTGCGGTTCCACCGTTTGCTATAGGGCCGAAGTTTTGTGATGCAGCACTTGTAAGTGTTATATACTGGTCAGTGCCGGAAATTGTTGCAACAACTGCTGCTGAGGGATCAGCGCCAACGTTTTTCAGGGTTACATTTACACTGATGTTTTCGCCATAATCGGCCAGCCCGTTATTATTTCCTGAAAGATCGCTGATTGTGTAGCTGTCGAGCACAACGTATGGTCCTTCGAGAGCGGCAGCGGGTATCTGAACCATGTAAGGTATGCGTTGAGGTTTTGTAACAACAATGTCAACCATGCCACCGGAAAGGATGGGTTCGAGGGGAACTTCAACAACACCGGTTTCACCAACAAGCGCAGAGCCGTGAAGTACGCCATCTTTTGAAATACCTACATAAGAACCTGCTTCGGCAGTTACTTCATAATAATCCATCCCAATTGGAACTATGGCCATGTGAGATACAGTGTTGTCAGATCCCTGTGTGTGATAAGGAACCAAAGACGGGTCACCCAAAACGTTATAAGCCTGCCAGTAATAGGTCGGGCTTGAATGGCTGGGCCACCCCTGAATATGAACCTCAGTAACTGCGAGGTTACCTACAAAATTGGTCGATCCGGTGGTTACATAATCACTCACAAAAGGGGCATCGTAAGCACCCCACGTAGTTTCTTCAAAGGTGGGAACATAGCCATTGTTTGTTCCTTGAATCGGGAAGGCGCCTACTGCCCAGTAAAAATCCTCAAACCAATAGCTGCTGGGGGATGATCCTAAGTAAGCAACTGATCCTTTATTGGCAGACCTTTGCCAAACTTCGCCAATACATTCACCGTAACCGAAATCCGCTGCAAGACAGCAATTACCTATTGCAATCGGATATTTCCCGTTGTTGGTGAAAGCGTTAACCATACTGATCGAAAGGTTGGGATCACCCCAGGAAGTTTCACTGCAGTGTGCTGTATAGTTAATCATACTTACAGCAATTTTTTCAGGACTGTAGCAACCTGTATAAGGGCTTGTCAGGTAAGGATAGACATTTGTATAGCCATGTGCGGCATTGAAATAGTTGATCGTCCCATAATGTACAGTGGGCTGACCAACCCGGGGATTCCATGTACCGTCGGCGCCGGCAATCAGTGTAACGCCATCCAGGTAAGTAGGATCGGTAAATTCGTATTTTTCGTAATAAAGCGTCTTAGCAATTTGTGAAACCAATTGGGCCGAATTGGTGGCAGAAAACCTTCCGTAATACATTTCAGGGAAATAGTCGCCGTCAACACTGGCATAATAAAGGTCGGTCATCTTACCTGACGATGATCCGGTGGTTGCAGGGATTTGCGGCGTGTCGCCAACGAAAAGAACAAAACTTGGCGCCGGATCGGTTGGGGTTCCCTGGTTATACTGGCCATGAACCCAGGTTTGGATTTGAGCGTAAGTAGTGCCGATCACATCGGTGTAAGCAACAATCACCTCAAATCCTTTTTTGGTTTTCCACTCGATAAAAGGCTGGAGATCATTTTCAAACATTCTGTGCGATACGATCAGGTACTTCACCGGGTATTTGGTAAGATCAGGGTGGCTGGGATATCCGCCGCCACCAGTCAAATTGTTAATCAGGCTTTTTTCGATAACCTGGAAATAAGGCGACCAGGTGGATGCTTTGACATAATCAGTCAATGCCGCATCAACATTGGAATAACTGATTTCAACTTCAATATCATTGTATACCCTCAATATCCCCTTTGCAGGATTATAGCTAACGGGAGCTGCAGTTACACGTGCAATTCGATATCCTCTCAATACACCGAGAACTTCTACCGAAGCCATTTCATGCTCGATAAAAAAGTCCTTTTTATACATCTGCTCATCATATTCAAACGGAACCTCAGAAACATCCTGATCTTTGCGGATGGAAGGCTGATTAGGTATAATTGGAAAGTTGATTCCATATTCCGACAACTGATATTCGGTCATCGTATAATTTTTTACGGAAACCGTTACTTCGGCGCCAAATGGAATTTCGATCAATTTTTTGGAAGCCGGTAACTTTGGTGTACCCAATCCGCCAATTGCGTAAGCACCGGGAATGAAAATCTCGTTAAATTGAAGCCCTTTTTCGGTTTCAACTGTAAACGTCTGAATTCCTTTGTAGGAGAAATGGAGATTGAGCTGCTGTAAATTGTCTTCAGCAACGACAACCTCGGGAGTTGAACGGCCAAAATCAATGGCAAACTCCTGCGCTACAGCACGCTGGTTCACGAGTAATCCCAAAAAGGTAAAGAATACCAGGCTCATCAGGTATTTGCCTCCAGGGACTTTGTAAGTAACATTTTTCATAGTAATTAAATTGAATGTTAATGAATAAATGAATTGTATAAATTCTATTGAATGGCAAAAGTACAACTAATTATTTACCAAATTTTATTTTGTTCAAAGGTTTTACCATGCTGTTAGATTCATTATTCAAAAAGATTTGTCCTTTAAAGGATAACTATCCAATCACTTTTCCCCATTTTTATCCTGGTCAAAATTTGATGTTAACAAAACAGTCACAACAATTCGACGTTAGTTTCAGCAGAAAAATATTATGATGAAAAATTCGATTTTGTTCACTTTACTGTTTATTCCTTTATTGATAAATGCCCAGCAGGAAATTCCTGCAATAAATACAGCCATTGTCGAATATGTTTCTGCTACCATTGGCACACAGGTCAACAGGGGTGAGTGTTGGGACCTTGCCTATGAAGCACTCGACCGGAACAATGCAAAATGGGATGGAAAATTCAAGTTTGGCCGGCAAATAAATCCTAAAACCGAAATGGTGTTACCGGGTGATCTTATTCAATTTTCAAACGTTGAACTCAAATATTCTGAAGGAAACCTTCACTACACCGAAACGATGGGGCAGCACACGGCTATCGTTTACCGCATTATTGATCAGGAGAAAAAGATTTTTGAAATTGCTCATCAAAATACCGATTTTTCTGGTCGGAAAGTCGGGTTAAGCGAGTTTAATTTTGGATATGTTTCTAAAGGCAAATTGTGGTTTTATCGCCCCGAGCCGCTCAACTGATTTCATTCTACCGGTTAATCTATCTTTGCGCCAAAAGTTTTACTGAATTGCTATGGCTATGATCATTATTGCCGAAAGTGGCTCCACAAAAATTGACTGGAGAATTGTCAGTTCCGATACATCTCAGCACTCCTTCAACACCGAAGGTTTCAACCCAAATTATCACGCCAGGAGTTTGCTTACAGATTTTGTTGACGAATTAAATGAAAAGATACAAATAACGGAGGCAGAAAGGGTCTATTTTTATGGTTCCGGCTGTTCTTCTTATCATTCTAAGGAAATCGTCCGCTCTGCTATCAACCAGGTGATCACGGGAGCAATAGTAGAAGTCAATCACGATCTGACCGGAGCTGCCAGGGCTTTGTTTGGCCAGGGAACCGGAATTGCTTCCATCCTTGGAACAGGCTCCAGCAGTTGCATATTCAGGGAAGGAGAAGTAGCTTATGCAATTCCTTCGTTGGGCTACCTGCTGGCTGATGAAGGCAGCGGTTTACAACTGGGACGGCTTCTTTTAAACGCGTATTTTAAAAATCAGCTGCCATCAGATCTGTCCGCAAAATTTCAAGATCAATTCAATATTGGACTATCAACTTTTATTACCCAATTATACACCCATCCCAAACCCAACAGCCTGATCGCCTCCTTCGTCCCCTTTTTGGTTGATCATAAGCATGAACCGGTAATTAAAACGTTGGTCAGAAAGGCTTTTGGTGATTTTTTTAATGAAATCATACTCAAGTACCCTGATTATAACCAGTATAATTTAGGTTTTGTTGGTTCGATTGCCATGTTGTTCAAAGATTTGTTATACGACACAGCATCAGGATACAATCTGAAAGTGGCCCGCATCATTCAGAACCCGGTTGATGAATTGGTCAAGTTCCATCTGGACATTTTAAGCAGGACAAAAAATGACATTTAAAGTTTATCCCGCACATACTTGATCATCCCCCCGGCATCTTCCGGCGAAAACCATTTCATCTCCTGATCCCGTTTAAACCAGGTTAGCTGGCGCTTGGCATAACGACGGGTGTTGGTTTTGATGTTTTCAATGGCTTGTTCCAATGATGTTTTTCCATCGAGATATTCGAATATTTCCTTGTATCCGACAGTATTCAATGCATTCAGATGACGATATTTCAAAAGGGACGTTACCTCAGCCACCAAACCATCGCTGATCATTTGATCCGTCCTTAAAGCGATCCGATGATTAAGTTCTTCGCGGGGAAGGTTGAGGCCAATTTTGATTATTTTAAAATCCCTGGATTTCCTTTTATTGATGCGCAATGAAGTGTAAGTTTTTCCAGTCATCATGCACACCTCGATAGCGCGCTTGAGACGGCTGGGATTGCTTTTGTCAACCAATTTATAATAATCAGGATCGAGTGATTCCAGTTTTTCCGTTAAAAACTCAATCCCTGATTCCTGATGCCATAACTCAATTTGTTTCCTCAGGTGAGGATCAGGATCTGGCAAATCGTCGATGCCTTTGCAAACTGCATCCAGATAAAGTCCGGAACCCCCAACAAGAATTACAGGCTTGTGCTGTGGGAATTGCTCATTCAAAATAGAAAGCACATCGTTTTCAAACCTCGAAACATTGTAATAGTCATGCACCGAAAGATGTCCGGTGAGAAAATGAGGTGCTAAAACGGTTTGTTCAGGGGTAGGCGCTGCGGTTCCAATCTTCAGTTCATTATAAAACTGCCGTGAATCTCCGGAAATAATGATCGTGTTGAAGTGTCGGGCTATCTCGATAGCCACTCCGGTTTTTCCTACTGCTGTCGGGCCTGCAATAACCACTAATGTGTGAATGGAGTGTTCACCAGTTGGTTTAGTCATGTCAACCGGTTAATGTGTGGTTAATAATCATCAATTCCATCATTGTCATCATCTTCTTCATCCATGTCGCCTTTAACCATCGAGTTAAACTCATTCAGCAATGACTCACGCAATTTTTCAGGGTCTTTTTCAACCATCACTTTATTGGTGATTTTCAGGCTTCCTTTTTGCTGTGCCACATGAGGGTAATTCACCCGATTATCAACTTGTTTAACGCTGATACATTCAATTAAAAAAGTATGCAGTTGCAGAAAGTCGTATTCATAAACAAGGTATTGATTTGTACCGCTGATAAATTTATCAATTGAAGTTGACGACATCAGGAAGATCGTGTGGAAGTCGTCGTGCTCTTCCGCCCGATTGTCCTCTTCACCCGACATGTCGAGCAAGGTAATTTCTTCATATTTTTCCCAGTTTTCGTCGGCAACATAAAATGAAGCCAGCTCTTTATCATTCAACTTCAGGGTTTTGACAAGGAACTCATGCAGGTCGAAGAAGGTCTGGTCAGCCCTTATTTCGACATCAAGCACGAAACCGGGGTTCTCATCAGTCTCTATTCTCAATTTAAAAACATCCATGGTGGTTGATCTTTAATTTGTTTTTACTTGAAATTGAAAAGTCAAATTTATATTAAAACAAAAAACTGATTAAAAAATCCATTATTTTTTTGGCATCAACCCGATTTTTTTTCCTGCTTCGAGCATAAAAGCGTAAGCTGGTTCAAATTCATTGGCTATTTCGCCATCCAGAATGGCTTCACGTATAGCCGTTTTAATTACCCCAACTTCTTTGCAGGGGGGCAGGTTAAAAGTTCCCATTATTGTTTCGCCTGTAATGGGAGGTTGCCAGTTGCGTAATTTATCCTTTTCTTCAATCTCCACCAATTTTTGCTTGACAAGCTCGAAGTTGGCTTTGTATCGTTTAATTTTTTCCGGTATTTTCGACGACATATCTGCTGAACAAAGGGTCATCAGGTCGTCGATATCATCGCCTGCATCAAACAGCAGACGACGGATTGCCGAATCAGTCACAATCTCTTCAGCCAGAACAATCGGGCGAAGGTGCAACAACACGAGTTTTTGCAAATATTTTAATGTATCACCGGCAGGTAGTTTAAGTCGTCTGAAAATTCCGGGAAGCATTTTAGCACCCACATAGTCGTGAGCATGAAATGTCCATCCTATCCCTTCGACCCACTTTTTGGTTGCCGGTTTACCGATGTCGTGAAGAATTGCAGCCCATCGCAGCCAAAGATTATCAGTGTTTTGAGAGATATTGTCAAGTACGATCAGCGTATGAAAAAAGTTGTCTTTGTGACCTTTGCCTTCCTTGAATTCAGCGCCCTGGAGGGCAGCCATTTCAGGAAAGATGATTTTAAGCAGCCCCGTGCTGTGCAGGAGTTTAAACCCCACTGAAGGCTTTTCAGACAGAATAATTTTATTCAGTTCATCTGTGATCCGTTCCTGCGATACGATTTTTATCCTGTCAACATTTTTCCGGATGGCCTCTAAGCTGGCTGCCTCGATGGTAAAATTTAATGTTGAAGCAAAGCGGATTGCCCGCATCATTCGCAATGGATCATCAGAGTATGTGATGTCAGGATTTTGCGGTGTCCGGATAATTTTGTTGTCAAGGTCGCGAATACCGCCAAATGGGTCGATTAGTTCCCCAAAGTCTTCCTTATTCAGGCTCAGGCTCATGGCATTGATGGTGAAATCGCGCCGCTTCTGGTCATCCTCGATGGTTCCGTTTTCAACTACAGGTTTGCGTGAATTTGAGCGGTAGGACTCCTGTCTGGCCCCGACAAACTCCACCTGCCAATCGTCAAAATGCAACATAGCTGTTCCGAAGTTTTTAAAAACCTGGAGGTTCCTGATCCCAGCCTGGCTTGCAACAGCTTTGGCAAATTCAATTCCTTCCCCTTCCACCACAACATCTACATCCTTTGACGGCCTGCCCATGAAATGGTCACGAACATAACCACCAATGACAAAGGCTTTTATCCCTTGACTGGTAGCAACAGCTGACAACAAGTCAAAAACCGGATGCTCAAGAAATGATTTCACGAATTGTACTGGTTGTTTTTGTGTGCAAACATAAAACCTTTTTCCGGAAACCGATTCTTATTTTAGCTCAGTTTACCAAACTGTTGTCACCGTATCCTGTAACTAAAAACATATTTAAACGGAAAATTGTCCCAATAATCCTCCATCTCGAACAAGACCTCTTTCTCAAGTAACTTTTCATGAATAATTCCCCTGAAATCATCTACAAAAATATTTACTTCGCACAACTTCATCCTCTCGTCAACATAAATATTATGCGCTGAGGGAAACAGTTGTCTGAGTGATTTAACGACTTTGTCTTTTTCCATAGTAAGCTGAATATTAAGTTTTTAAACAAAAGTTTTCATAATGTCCCATTCTTCAACTTTTTTGTCGTCATCTTCATCATCTTCATCAGTTTCATTAGAAAAATCTTCTGAGCATTGCATTTTCTGAAATTTGTTGTGCACCTGATCCTGATAATAAACTACCTCCCACGATTCATCTTCATGTTCAACCAGGGCTGACATGCTCTCTACCCAGTCACCGGAATTGAGATAATGAATTTCACCGATATATTTGTTTTTAGGTTCATGAATATGCCCACAGATCACCCCGCGAAAACCATTTTCCCTTGCATACTTTGTCATGGTTTGTTCGTAATCCGAAATATAGCCGACTGCCAATTTTACGCTGCTTTTAATTTTCTGCGAGAATGATTGGTAAGGCAATCCCCTGATCGCTCTTTGGTGGTTCCTTTTCCGGCTCATCCAAAGTAAAACTTTATAACCAATATCTCCGATTTTAGCCAGCAGGATAAATCGAGAACTGATCATGTCGAATATATCTCCGTGAATGACAAGATATCGCATATTTTTTTGTAAAAGCTCAAATTGATTTACAAATTTGATTTTTCCAAACGAAAACGGTATCAGTTTATCCAGAAAATCATCATGGTTCCCTCTTACGTAAATCACTTCGGTGTCGTAACGCTCGATCATTTGAATGATTCGCCGGAAGACACGGGTATCCTTTTTTGTCCATTTGCCGTAGCGTTGCAGATTCCAGGCGTCAACAATGTCGCCATTGAGAATTAACCTCCGGCAATGATTATATTTCAAGAACTTTGATAATTCCTTCGATTTTGAGTCTTTTGTACCAAGATGAACATCAGAAATGACAATAGTTTTGTAGAAGGCCATTCTTAAGTCTGTAATTTGCGGCAAAAGTAAAACTCAGCATTTTCAAACTATTTAGCTTAATATTAAGATATGCTTAATAAAATGTTAAGCCGGGCCGCATAAAACAAAAGCCTGCGAGATTTTTCAGGCAGGCTTTTGCTAAAAATGTGGACATAGAATCAGTTCGTCTTTCCGTCCAGCATCACCAGGTCGTTTACAACAATCTGTGTGTAGAACTTGCGGTTGCCTTCCTTGTCGTCGTAGGTGTTGGTTTCGAGACGGCCTTCCACGGCGATCTGTTTCCCTTTTTTCAGGTACTTCTCGGCTACTTCGGCCAGCCCGCCCCAGATGATGAGGTTGTGCCACTGGGTGTCGGTTACTTTCTCACCTTTCTCATTCTTGTAAGTTTCGCTGGTGGCCAGGGAGAAGCGGGCCATCTTGTTACCGTTCGATACTTGCTTTACTTCCGGATCCATTCCGAGGTTTCCAATCAACTGAACACTGTTTCTTAAGCTTTTCATGACATTTAAAATTTATTGTTAAACATTAAGTAAAAAATTATGGAGCAAAGATAGGGTGGGGGATTGGGGTGATTCGGTTAATAAACATTTACTTGCGTTTGTAAACGGACTTAATCGGGTGTAAGCGTTTGTAAACGGGTATTTGATTGTGATTAAAGCAGAGATTAAGGTTTAAAGGAAATTTGGATTTTTGAAAAGGATATTAAAATTGCAGTATTTTTGCGACATGAATATCATTATGCAACATAAGGACAAACTGGTTGAATTATGTAAAAATCATAATGTCAGCGAATTATATCTATTTGGCTCTGCTTCAAAAAACAAACTTGCTGAAAACAGCGATGTTGATTTGCTGATAACATTTGAAAATGTGAAGTTGGAAGATTATTTTGATAACTACATGGATTTGAAAGAACAGTTGGAAATTTTGTTTAGCAGACCTGTTGATCTTGTCGAGAATAATGCGATCAAAAACCCGGTTTTCAGGAAGGTTGTTGATCGCGATAAAATACTTGTCTATGACGGAAAGAGTGCTGAAGTCTTTGTATGATATGAAACTTGCAATTGATGAAATTGATTCATTCTTTATCATAAAACCAAAATCATTCCGGGATTATTCAAATGACACAATGCTAAAGCGGGCAATCGAGAGAAATCTTGAAATCATTGGCGAGGCAACAAATCGCATTCTTAAAGATAATCCGGATTTTTCAATTTCTAATGCGCATCGAATTATTGGTTTGAGAAATCAGATCATCCATGCTTACGACAGCATTTCTGATGAAAACATTTGGGGGATTGTGATCAAGCATATACCAAAATTGAGGGATGAAATTAATACCCTGATTAACGAGGGCTTGAGAGATTTCCAAATCACCCCGTGAGTTTTTTCAGCCAATCACTGAGTTTTCAATTTTGGTTGTTACTTGCGAGCTACTCACGGGGTGATTTACAAGAATTAAAAAAAATGAAAAAAGCCCACCGGATTGCTCCAACGGGCTTTGGTTTTCAGGGATGTCTGGGTTAGTTGTTCTCTTTTCCCAGCATCATCAGGTCATTAACCAATATCTGTGTGTAGAACTTCCGGTTGCCTTCTTTGTCATCGTAGGTGTTGGTTTCCAGACGGCCTTCCACTGCGATCTGTTTTCCTTTTTT
>JACZJL010000090.1 GCA_014860585.1 Bacteroidales bacterium
CGCGCCCCTTTCATTTGTTGCATCATCTTCATCATTCCTTTGCCACCGTTGGTGGTCATCATGCGCATCATCCTGCGTGTATCGTCAAATTGTTTGATCAGCCGGTTGACTTCCTGGATGTCTGTTCCACTTCCGGAAGCAATTCGTTTACGGCGACTGCCATTGATGATCTTTGGATTTCCGCGTTCACCAGGCGTCATCGAGTAAATAATTGCCTCGACATGTTTAAAGGAATCGTCGTCAAAATCCATATCCTTAATGGCCTTGCCCATGCCGGGGATCATACTCATCAAATCTTTCACATTGCCCATCTTTTTGATCTGTTTGATCTGAGAAAGGAAGTCGTTGAAATCAAATTGATCTTTAGCAATCTTTTTCTGCAACTTTCTGGCTTCCTCTTCATCAAACTGTTCTTGTGCTTTCTCGACCAAAGAAACGATGTCGCCCATTCCCAGTATCCTGTCGGCCATTCGCTTGGGGTAAAAGACGTCGAGCGCTTCGATTTTTTCACCGATACCGACAAATTTGATGGGTTTGCTTACAACAGCCCGGATGGTCAGGGCTGCACCACCACGTGTGTCACCATCCAGTTTTGTCAAAACAACACCGTCATAATTCAACCGATCATGAAATGTTTTAGCTGTGTTCACTGCATCCTGACCAGTCATGGCATCCACCACGAACAAAGTCTCCTGTGGTTTCAGGATGTCCTTCACAGCCGCAATCTCGTTCATCATTTGCTCATCAATGGCCAGACGACCAGCGGTATCAACGATTACGACATTGTAGTTTTTCTCTTTAGCATATGAAACTGAATTCCTGGCGATTTTTACAGGTTCTTTGCTCCCCTCTTCAGTATAAACCTCCACCCCAATATTTTGTCCAAGCACCTGTAACTGATTAATAGCAGCAGGGCGATAAACATCTCCGGCGACAAGCAGAGGCCGTCTCCCCTTTTTTTGCTTCAGATAATTGGCCAGTTTGGCAGAGAATGTGGTTTTACCTGAACCCTGGAGACCTGCAATAAGAATGACAGCGGGTTCACCTTTAATATTAAGGTCTGCATGCTCGCCACCCATTAGTTCGGTCAGGTTGTCGTGCACGATCTTAATCATCAGTTGACCGGGGGAAATTGCAGTAAGTACATTTTGGCCAAGGGCTTTTACTTT
Organism: Bacteroidales bacterium; assembly: GCA_014860585.1. Taxonomy (NCBI): domain Bacteria; kingdom Pseudomonadati; phylum Bacteroidota; class Bacteroidia; order Bacteroidales; species Bacteroidales bacterium. The sequence continues at coordinate 1,170 of JACZJL010000090.1, forward strand.
GACCTCATCAGTAAATTGCTTGGCAATTTTATAGCTTACATCGGCATCAAGCAGCGCTTTACGCACCTCCTTAAGCGTTTCTGCAACATTGATCTCGGTAATCTGCCCCTGGCCTTTCAGAATTTTGAACGATCGTTCTAATTTTTCGCTTAAACTTTCAAACATATCTCTTGTCGAATGTTAATTCATTGTTAAATGTTAAAGATGCGCAAAAATAGGTCATTTTATCAACATACTGGTTTACAATTTCCCTACCTGTGACGACGGAGAATATGGTATTAATAATTATTAAAAAGTACTCTATCCAATCAAAAAGCATTATCTTAGCGCCGAAAATCAATAGTGTAAGCATGGCTTAACATATTTACCAATAACATTTAATTGTCAATTCAATTTTAAAGAGTGATCGTTTTTGTGTTTTTTCAGGAGGGATTTTCAATGCATTTGACCTGATTTTCAACCATGGTTGTTAATAAGTGGGTTAAAATTGTTAATAATTACAAAAAAAGTCATTTTTTTCAGTTTGAATAGGTCAATCTTAATTTTATTGTATATTTGTTCCGCTTTTTGCAAACGCTTTATTTTGCTAACAAATTAGTTTTAATCATTTTAATTATTCAAACCTTAAAAAAAGGAGGATTACATGTTATCTAAAGTTTACAAGTTCAAATTCTTACTGGCGTTACTGCTGGTACCCTTTCTGGTATCGGCCGACCCGCCAGGGTGGGATAAAACAGAAACTCTGTTTACCCATGTATTGACGATTCCCGAGACAGTTACGGGCTTTCCGCTGGCTACCGGGGATTATGTTGGTGTTTTCTTTAATGATGGCGGTAATTTCGTTTGTGGTGGCTCAGTCCTTTACACAAGCGGTGTTGCCAATGCTTTTTCAGCTTTCGGGAATGACCCGATTACACCAGCTAAAGACGGTTTTGACCCCGGTGAGTCATTTTTATGGCGTATTAACCAAGGTGGCGTTGACTTTTGGGTTGATGCAGTGCTGACAGGTCCGGAAACTTTTACAGTTTTTGGCTTTTCAACTGTAGTTAGTCTCAATGGCCCAACGTTAGCAGTCAGTGCCAGTGCGAATCCCACATTATTGTGCGGTGCTGGTGGTGATGTTACCCTGACCGGTGCTTTGATTTCCGGTGGTCCTGTAACTTCCTGGGATTGGTATGATAACGGAAACATGGTCGGTACTGGTGAAGTACTAACGTTATTTGTTGATGAGACTACCAATTTCCGTCTCGAAGCTACCGACGGAGTCGAAGTAGCAGAAGCCTTTGTAACAGTAACTGTTGTTACCGTTGATGCAGGTGACGGCGCCGCATATTGCGACGACATTACCGAAATTTCACTCTCAGGAGCTTCTGCTTCTGATTACATTGCTCTTTCCTGGGAAACATCGGGAAATGGTATGTTTGATAACGCATTTGCTCTCAATCCAATTTACTACCCAAGTGGTGATGATTTGTTGGCTGGTTCAGTGGTATTAACCCTAAATGTTACTACACTGGATTGTGGCTTACTCAGTGATGCCGTAGAATTTACATTCCAGGCTGGACCTTCTATTGACATACTTCCTGACCAGGACTATGTTTGCTATGGAGATAACTATGATTTCACAGGAATGGTAGTTGCTGCTAATTATGACGAACTCCAATGGTTTACTACCAATGGTGCCGGAATATTTGAGCCAAACGAAGAAGTATTAGAACCTATTTATGTTCCTTCACCAACAATTGACTGGCCTCAGTTATGCATTGTTATTGGAGTTACTGCTTCCGCAATTGATCCATGTGAAGTATCCGCTGAAGACTATATGAATCTTTGCTTTGTAGCACCTCCAACAGCTTTTGCCGGAGACCCGTTATCACTTTGCGAAGACAATGCTGTAAGTTACACATTTGCTGATGCACTCGTAACTTTTGATCCTAACTGGAGTCAGGAAATCCTTTGGGAAACTACCGGTGACGGTTCGTTTGATTTTAACAATATTCAAAATCCAACCTACACATTTGGTGCTGGTGATCTTGCCGGAGGCCTAATTGAATTCACATTGACGGCCACTACCCCGGAAGCTTGTGCTCCTGCAGTATCCAATACATCAATTTTCATCCAATTGGAGCCATCTATCAGTATTATTCCAGATGCTTACACAATTTGCGAGGGTGAAAATATGTACTTTGAAGGTTTGGTTGAAGCTTCCAATTATAGCCAGATTCAGTGGTTTACCACTAATGGAGGTGGAACTTTTGATGATGAAGAGCTGTTAGAACCTATTTACACACCAAGTCCGACGATTGATTATCCGCAGACATGTATTATAATAGGTGTAGCTGCTGTTGCTATTGACCCATGTACTGTTTCTGATGAAGATTTCATGGATCTTTGCTTCCAAATGTTACCTGTGGTAGTTGCCGGAGAAGATGCAACTGTTTGTTCACATGAACTTTACACAACAAATCCAACAGTTGAGAATAGCAATGGTCCATACATGTGGACAGTAGCACCTGCTGATGCCGGTGTATTTGCCGATCCAACAGCATTGGTTACTACGTTTAATCCAAGCGCTGCTTACGAAGGACAATTCGTTGTATTGACCTTAACTGCAGGTCCAATTGGTCCGTGTGCTGAAGAAGGATCAGGTTCAATGAATTTGTACATTGAATATGCTCCTTATGTCAATGCAGGCCCGGATATGACGATTTGCTCAAACGAATCTGCTATCATCGAAGGAGAATGCGCTCATGTTGCTTTCACCATGTGGGCAACAACGGGTGACGGATATTTTGTATGTCCTGATTTCTCCTGCGAGCAGGTTGAATATTTCCCCGGCCCGGGCGACCTTGCTGCCGGTTGCGTAACACTTGTGCTGATTGGTTATCCGCTCGATCCTTGTACAATGTTTGTACTTGACAAGATGAAACTTTGCTTTGACCCGGCTCCTGTTGCCAGTGCTGGTCCAGACCAAACCATTTGCGAAGGTGATGTGGCACAACTTGCCGGTACTGCTGAAAACATTTGTGGTATTCAGTGGGTAACCTTAGATGGTACAGGTACTTTCGATGACGAAACCATCCTCAACCCTGTCTATACTCCATCCTTCCAGGATGTTATCTCAGGAACTGTTCATCTGACAATGATTGTTGCAGGTTGTGGTGCTTGCGATTATAGTCTTGAACCTACAATGGCGCTGACCATTCAAAGAACACCTGTTATTGAATTAGGCGATTATAGCTCAATTTGTCAGGATGGTTCCATTTTACTTGACCAGACAGTAGTAACAAACTACACTTCAGTTGAGTGGTCAACACTAGGTGATGGTACATTTGATGATGCTACCTTACTTTTTGCTACCTATACTCCTGGCCCGAATGATATCCTTGCTGAAGGGGTTACACTTTGCCTCACAGCTGAACCAATCGGTCCTTGTACACTTCCTGTACAAGAGTGTGTCGAAATTGATATTCAACAACTGCCTACAATTAATATCATCCCTGATGCAGCAACTATTTGCTACGGAGATGATTTTGATTTCACAGGTTTAGTTGAAGCTGGTAATTATTCTGCTTTGCAATGGTTTACTACCAATGGTGGTGGAATTTTTGATCCTAATGAAACTATTCTCGAGCCAACCTACATTCCAAGCCCGACCATCGACTGGCCACAGGTTTGTATTGTAATTGGTGTTGTTGCTTCTCCACTTGATCCATGTACTCTGTCTTCAGAGGATTTTATGGATCTTTGCTTCCAGATTCCTCCAACAGTTGATGCCGGTGACGATGCAACCATTTGCGAAGATGCCACCTATACATTAGCACCTGTTATTGAAAATGGTGGTACTGTCCTTTGGGAAACCAATGGTGATGGAACATTTGATGATCCTACGCTTGCAAATGCGACTTACACACCAGGTGTTGATGATAAAGCCAATGGATCTGCAATTTTGACCATTACAGTGCAGGGTCTCTCAACTTGCGAACCTGTTGATGATTATCTAACATTATACTTCCAGTTGCTTCCTATAGCCAGTGCTGGTGGTGATCAGACTGTTTGTGAACAACTTTGCACACCGCCGTGGACAAACGGACCTGTTTACCTTGAAGGTGCTGTTGAAAATGCTTGTGGTTCATTTTGGTCAACTGCCGGTGATGGTACGTTTAACGATCCATCATTGCTGGATGCAGTTTATGTATTGGGTGATGGTGACATTGCTGCTGGTTCAGTAGTGTTGACACTTACAGCTATGCCTTGTGACCCATGTACAGTTGCTGATACCGACGAAATCACTGTTACTGTTCAGTACTTCCCGATTGCTGATGCCGGTCCTGACCAAACTATTTGCGAAGGTGCTGTTGCTCAACTTGACGGAGAAGCCGAATATGAAAGTGGAGTATTCTGGGATTATGCATTACAGGGCGAAGGTGATGGTACTTTCAGCAACAAGCTGATCGAAGACCCAACCTATACACCAGGCCCGGGAGATATCGAATTAGGTTATGTAGAACTGATCATGGTTGCTTTCGCTATCGATCCATGTAGTTATCCAGATGCAGATATTATGACCTTGTACATTACTAAACAACCTGTTGTATATGCTGGTGAAGATGCCACCATTTGCGAAGGTGAATCACACGAGTTGGCTGATGCTACTGCCGAGTATTATGTTACTGTTGAATGGACAGCAGATCCGGCAGACTTTGGTTCATTTGATGATCCAACGATTGTAAACCCGGTATTTACTCCGTTCCCAGGAAAAACAGGTTTCGTAACCCTTACACTGGAAGCGTTTGACGGACCAGAATGTGCCGGAGGTGTTTACACTGACAGCAAATCACTCTTTGTAAATGATGAGCCAAAGATCAGCTTCGGTTTCAATGGTATTGAAGCTGGCTGGAATGCAAACTTCGAATATTGCTTCGGTACTGAAGTAGGCGTAACATTGTTTGCTTATTACGGAGGTACTGCACCTTATGAAGTTACTTATACAATTAATGGAGGTACACCTGTTACAGTTGGTGGTCTCTTTGTTGGAGATTACATTGCTGCACCTCAGGTTTATGCTCCCGGCGTTTACAATCTTGTTGTCACCAGTATTACTGATGCCAACGATTGCGAAGCCGGAGCTGCATTCCTTGCATTATGCACTGCCACAATCACTGTTTGGGAAGAAGTTACTTTGGAATGCCCGGACGATGTTCTCGTAGGCAACGATCCTGGTTTATGTGGTGCTGAAGTTGCATTTGAAGCTACAGTTGCCGGAGAACCTGAACCAATCACTGTAGTCTACTCAGTAGCCGGTATGCCCATTTCTTCACCATATTTCTTTGAAGTAGGGACTACAACAGTTGATGTCTTGGTTGAAAACATTTGTGCAGCAATCACCTGCAGCTTTACAGTAACTGTTGAAGATACTGAAGGTCCTGCTATTGATTGTGTTGCTGATCAGGATAAATTTACTGATCCGGGTGAATGTTTCTACACAGTAGTTGGTACTGAGTTCGATGCTGTTGTCACCGATAATTGCATCGGATCAATCGAGGTTTCAAACGACTTCAATGGCCTTGAAACACTCGCTGGCGCTGCATTCCCAACTGGAGTTACTGAAGTGATCTGGACTGCTGAAGACATTGCCGGAAACGTAGCAACTTGTGGTTTCACTGTTACTGTTACTGATAGCGAATTGCCAACAATCACATGTCCTGCTGATATTAACCAAACTGCAGACGCAGGTTTATGTGGAGCTTATATCCAGGATCTTGGCACACCTGTAACAGATGACAACTGTGGTGTGGAAGAAGTCTATAATAATGGTACAGGATTCTATCCTGTGGGAACAACCATCGTAACCTGGACAGTTGTTGATGTTAATGGCAATGAGGCCACTTGTGACCAAATGATCACAGTTACCGACGATGAACTGCCAACTATCGAATGCCCTGCTGATATTGAAGTTACAGCAGATGCAGGTGAATGTTTTGCAACTAATGTGGACCTTGGTATGCCAATGGTAAGTGATAATTGTGGTACAGTTACACCAACCAACAATGCACCGCTTGAGTTCCCTGTTGGCACAACTACTGTTACCTGGACTGTCTTTGACGTGAATGGTAATTCAGCAACTTGCGATCAATTAGTGGTGGTAACTGACGACGAATTGCCAACCATTGTATGTCCTGCAGATATCATGCAGACTGCTGATGCCGGTGAATGCTTTGCAACTGTAGATCTTGGCACACCTGTAACTGATGATAATTGTGGTGTAGCCAGTGTTACCAATGACGCTCCTGCTACCTTCCCGGTTGGTGTTACCACTGTTACCTGGATGGTAGTTGATGTGAATGGTAATGAAGCTACATGTGAGCAGGTGGTTACTGTAACTGATGATGAACTGCCGACTATTGTTTGCCCGGCTGACATCGCACAGACAGCTGATGCTGGTGTATGCTATGCTATTATTACCGATTTAGGATTACCGGTAGTTGATGATAACTGTGGAGTTGAAGAGTATTATAATGATGCTCCTCTTAACAATGAATATCCTGTTGGATCAACCATTGTAACCTGGACCGTAATTGATATTCATGGTAACGAGGCCACTTGTGAACAGGAAGTTGTCGTAACTGACGATGAACTGCCAACTATCGAATGCCCTGCTGATGTTGAAGTTACAGCAGATGCAGGTGAATGTTTTGCAACTAATGTGGACCTTGGTATGCCAATGGTAAGTGATAATTGTGGTACAGTTACACCAACCAATAATGCACCACTAGAGTTCCCGGTAGGCACAACTACTGTTACCTGGACTGTCTTTGACGTGAATGGTAATTCAGCAACTTGCGATCAATTAGTGGTTGTAACTGACGACGAATTGCCAACCATTGTATGTCCTGCAGATATCATGCAGACTGCTGATGCCGGTGAATGCTTTGCAACTGTAGACCTCGGCACACCTGATACTGATGATAACTGCGGAGTAGCCAGTGTTACCAATGACGCTCCTGCTACCTTCCCGGTTGGTGTTACCACCGTTACCTGGATGGTAGTTGATGTGAATGGTAATGAAGCTACATGTGAGCAGGTTGTTACTGTAACTGATGATGAACTGCCAACCATTATATGTCCTGCAGATATCGAAGTTTCAAACGACCTTACATACTGCGGTGCCTATATCCAGGATCTTGGTACACCAGTTTATGATGACAATTGTGGTATCGAAGAAGTTTATAATAACGGTAGCGGATTCTATCCGGTAGGTACAACCACTGTAATCTGGACTGTTATTGATATTCATGGAAATGAAGCAACCTGTGAGCAATTGGTTACTGTAAATGATGACGAAGCTCCTGTTATTACACTGCTTGGTGATGATAACATCGAACTTTGTGAAGGCGACATTTATGTTGACGCCGGTGCAACTGCTTATGACAATTGCGATGGTGATATCACTGCTTTGATTGTAACCGTTAATCCTGTCAACACGGCTGTAGCTGGAGTTTACACCGTGACCTATAATGTATCTGATCTTGCCGGTAATGCAGCTGTAGAAGTCACACGTACCGTGACTGTTTATGCCGCTCCAATTGCCAACGCCGGTGGTAATGCTACTATCTGCGAAACCGACAATTATGTAACAACAACTGCATCAGTTCAATTTGCTACTGATGTATTGTGGGAAACCAGTGGAGACGGATTCTTTGAAGATGATGCTTTACTCGTTACTACATATTATCCTGGTCCAGAAGATTTGGAAGCTGGAGTTGTTACCCTTTGTCTGACAGCTACCTTCCCGAACGGCCCATGTGGTAATGTTTCAGATACAGATTGTATGATTCTAACCTTCGATCCGATACCAGAAGCTTATGCTGGAATGGATGACCTGATTTGTGAAGGTGATGAATTTGATCTTGACCTTGCTACAGCAGCTAACTACAGTTCACTGATGTGGACAGGTGGTGATGGTACATTCGATCCGTCAGCAGATGTTTTGAACCCGACTTATGTTCCTGGTCCAACTGACCTTGCAAATGGTGGAGTTCAATTGTGCCTTACCGCATATGCTGCTGGCGCCTGCACCGAACCTGCCGTTTCATGTCTCTACCTGACAGTAGTTCCGAATCCTACAATCGACCTTGCTCCGGAAGCTGAACTTTCATGCGAGAACTATGACTTTGTAAATAGTGAGTGGTTACCGATCGAAGTGTGTGCTATTGTTGAAAATGCTGACTACGTTCAGTGGTCAACAAATGGTGATGGCTCATTCGATGACCCAATGTCCGCTTGCACAAACTACAACCTCGGTGATAATGACGTATGGGCTCAAATGATTACATTAACACTCGAAGCTTATGGCCCGGGTTCATGTAACTTTGTTGCTTCCGCTACCATCAATATTTATATTCCGACTCAAATTATTCTTATCGACGATCCTACATGGTGGGGTGTTTCATCCTTTGTTGCTAAGAGTGCAACCTCAGTACCGGATGTTATGTTCCCATCAGTACTCTACCCGGGATCTGACGCTCTTGTTATCCAGATCAATAAAGGCGGTCAATACTACTGGCCGGAGCCAACACCTCCGATCAACCAGCTCGGTAACTGGCAGCCCATTGGTTACAAAGCCAAATTCAAGAAAGAAACCTGTATCCCGATTTATGGTGATGTAGTTTCTGACTTTAGCTTCGAAGTTGGTGGACCTCAGTTGTTTACCTATGTTCCTGTACTGACAAACGTTGTTACTCCTATTGCTGATCTGTTCGCAGGTCACCTGCAGGATATCTTGTTGATCTACGACTGGAACGAAGCTGCACTCTGGACTGAATTTGCTGCTGATTTTGAAGAGTTGGTTCCAGGAAAAGCTTATCTACTTGTTAGAAAAGTTGGTACCGCACCATACACCGTTACATTCCCTGCATTTGATCCAACTGCTGGTCCTGGAGCAAAAGCTGGCGCTAAGAGCGTAATGTCATTCAACTCACCATGGAATGAGGTAATCAACACTGCTCAAACTCACTTCATCCTCTTCGCTGATCAGGTTCTTGATCAAATGCAGCCAGGCGATGTACTCGGTGCATTCAATAGTTCCAATCAGTGTGTCGGTGTATCTGAATTTGCAAGCAGAGACAACCTGATGAAACTGTTGGCAATGGGTAATGATCCATTATCTGATGTCATCAACGGTTTTGAAACTGGCGAAGACATGATCTTCAAACTCTATCGTCCATCATCCGGCGAAACATTCGATGTAGTATTTACATACGATGTTCAATTCCCGAATAATGACAATACATTTGAAGTCAATGGTGTTTCCCGCGCAGTGGGTATGTCAATGACTGCTACTTCTATTGGTAATCAGCCTGCTGATTTCAATGTTAACGTGTTCCCGAACCCTGCAACCGATGTTATCAATATCGTTTCTGATTACTCAATCACGAACGTTTCATTGGTCAACTATGTAGGTCAGACCGTTTACAATGAATCAGTAAGTGGCAATAACTTCCAGATCAATGTTTCAACCTACGCTACAGGAATGTACTTCGTACGTATCGAAACATCAGAAGGAACAGTAGTTACCAAAAGAATTGCAATTAAGTAATCATTAATTTGAATCCTTTTTAAAAGGGGGCTTGCTCATGCTTGCCCTCTTTTTTTATTTTAATTTTTCATAAAATGATGCTTAACTTGCAGGTTAGTATTAATTTTACACAAAATTTATCAGGCTAATTTTCTCGTTATTATGAAAACCCTTTTGTTTTCGATTGTTTTTTTATTTATCAGCATTAAAGCCATTTTTCCACAAGGACTCCCTCCCGGATGGGACTATGTTCCCACTCCAACCACACATATCATTTCAATTCCTCTTGCATGTAATCCAAAAATCAATGATTATTCCTTGCAACCCGGAGATTACATCGGTGTTTTTTATGTGAATGGAAGTGGAGGCTTGTCTTGTGGAGGCGCTATCGAATGGACCGGTATCCAGAACACTGGAATCATTGCCTTTGGTAATGACTCATTCACACCGGAAAAAGATGGTTTTTTTAACAACGAAGTCATTAATTATAAGGTGTATTCCTGGAGTGTGCAAAACACCTACGATGCTGTTGTCACTTGTAATCCCAATTTACCCAACACCTGTCTTAATTTTGTTCCAAATGGGTTATCCGGTTTGGCATCTCTTGACGCATCAGGATTTTACATTGTGGTCGAAGCGTCTGAAACATCGATCTGTTCAGGTACATCCGTCCAGTTGAATGCAATTCCCTCCGGAGGTTCTGGCGGTTATACCTATAGTTGGACTTCAGTTCCGGTTGGTTTCTCATCCAATATTGCCAACCCAACCGTTTCACCTGCGGTCACCACAGAATATTTTTGTCAGGTCACCAACGGTTCCAATTCATTAACTGCAAAGGTTTTGGTAGAAGTGATCCCGGCTCCTGTTGCAATCTCCGGGGCTGATCTAAGCATTTGCGATGGAGAAACTGCTCAGTTAAATGGCGTTGTTGAAAATGCAACCTCTTTTTCCTGGAGTAGCAGCGGAGATGGCACATTCTCGAATAGTGCTGTTTTAAATCCGGTTTACACACCTGGACCAAATGATATTTTAAGCGGGGCTGTTCAACTGTGCCTTACAGCCACAAGTGTGCCGGCATGTCCGGAATCCAGCGATTGTCTGATTCTAACCATCTATCCCCTTCCAGTTGTAACTTTAAACGCTTTTCCGGATTATTGCTCTGGTGATCCTGCTTTCGATTTATATGGCGGATCGCCTGGAGGTGGCATTTATTATGTTAATGGTATTCCTTCAGTAGTATTCTCTCCATCAGACCCTGGCATTTATAATATCGTTTATGAATATGTAAATGCTAATGGGTGCTCTGATACGGCAATGCAGCAGCTAATAGTCCATCCATTACCAGTTGTTGAGTGCCCGGATGATTTTACAGTTTGTTGCAACAGTAGCCCAATTCAGCTCAATTCAGCCACACCTCCCGGAGGAATCTACAGTGGAAACGGAGTTATCGGAGGAGTGTTTACTCCGGATTGTAACAATACCGGAAACTTTCCAATTACCTACGCTTACACTGACCCCAATACAAGTTGTGAAAATTCCTGCTCTTTCGTCATAACTGTTGCTCCTTTACCTGTGGTGGCTTGTCCATCGAATTATCAGGTTTGTATTAATACTCCTGCATTTGCGTTAACTGGCGCGATACCTTCAAATGGTTCTTATTCCGGACCAGGAGTAAATCAAAATATCTTTTATCCAGCTATTGCAGGAATTGGTATCCATCAGATTACGTACAACTACACCGACCCAAATGGTTGCCCGGGCTCCTGTTTTTTTACTATCCAGGTTAATCCGTTACCTTCTGTCAATGCTGGCTTTCCGCAGGTATTTATCATATTGCCAACTACAACGGTGATTCTTTCTGATGCTACAGCTGCTAATTTCACTGCCATTCAATGGAGTACATCAGGTTCCGGAACATTTAACGATCCAACTTTGATCAATCCGGAATACACTTTAAGTGACGATGACATACTGGCTGGATCAGTGGAATTAACTTTGACCGGGATAAATGATTGTGGTTCAGTGTCCGACAACATCGAAATTATTATCAACGAATGTCAACCGGCTGTTGTTGATGCAGGCGAAGATGGTACCATCTGTGAGGATGCAGTGTTTACTATTTCAGATGCGAATGCACTATTTTACGAATCCTTGCTGTGGTCAAATAATGGAGGAGATGGTCAATTCAACGATCCAACTTTGTTAAACCCAAGTTATACTCCCGGGGAAAATGATATTGAAGCCGGATCTGTTTTACTTACCCTTACTGCCTATCCGTTAGAAGTATGTGATACTGTGACTGACAGTAAATTATTGACAATTGTATTGTTGCCTGCTGCGTATTCAGGTTTGGATCAAACTATTTGCGAAGATGGAGAAGTCAGTTTGTCCGGTGAAGCTTATCATCATTCATTCATTTTATGGACAACCAATGGAGATGGTGCCTTTGAGGATCCGGAAGACCTTCAAACACAATACTATCCGGGTGTAAATGATATAGCTTTTCAGGAAGTTGTGATTACCCTGACTGTTTTTCCTCTGGCGCCATGTGCTGAAACAGCCAATGATGAAATGATGGTTTCAATCACAAAATTGCCTCAGGTTGATGCCGGTGACGATGTAACCATCCCTGTTGGTGAAACATTGCAATTGAGTGCTGTTGCATCTGACTATTTTCTGGTACTTTGGTCAACTTCCGGTGACGGGACATTTAATGCTTATGATATCCTTAACCCGATCTATACCCCGGGAACGGAGGATATTCAAAATGCAGGTGCAACACTTGCCCTGACAGCGTTTCCTCTGGCTCCGTGTACAATCCAGATTACTGATGATTTGGAACTCTCCATCGACACACTTACAACTATTCGTCCCTTTGCAAATGAAGGCAAGGTCAGGATTTATCCTAATCCTGCAACTACTGAAATATTCATACATATCGGTCATTTACCGGGTAATGAGTTGAAAATTGAGCTATTCGATTTGAATGGTAGAGTAGTGTTTGAGGAGAATTTGAAAAGGAATGGTATGGAAAATGAATTCAGATACTCGATCAGCACCTCCGAATTTCCCATCGGGGTATACATGATCAGGTTAAAGAATGAACATTTTTATTTTCTCGGGAAAATCAAACTGATCAAATCATGAGTTTTGTTTTTTTTAACAAAATAAAAAGGCCAATTTTTTTTCTCAATATTAGTAATTAAAGTTTATATTTGCACTCTGAGAATTAGTGGAAGGAGGATAAAAAAGCAGTGTTTTTTTTACATAGTGATTGATTTTGTATCAATTAAACAACTTTTTTGGTATCGCTGTCTGCGTTGATTTTAAGGGGTTTTTGCAGAATTTCAAAGATCACCTTGATTTGATGACAGAATTTGAAATTAAAAAAAGTTAAAAACATTAGCTGTGATCGGATTAATAGTTCTATATTTGTTTGCGAAAAGCGGAATTTTCTTAACCTAAATTTAATACAAATCTTTAAAAAAGGAGGATTACATGTTTTTAAAAGTTTACAAATCAAGAGTATGGATTATGCTCTTTATGTTGCTTCCCTTTATTGGGAACGCACAAATCCCTGGCCTACCGCCGGGATGGGGATTTACCCTGAATCCCACCTCAGCTACCTATGCAATACCCACCACCGTTGCTTTTACCGGTGTTGATGCATTGCAAGCCGGCGACTGGATCGGCGCGTTTTACGAAGATGACGGGGAATTGTATTGTGCCGGCGCCATTGAATGGCTTGGCACAGGTAACGTTGCCCTCGTTGCTTTCGGTAACGATGATCTGGAGCCCACTAAAAATGGTTTTGCAGAAAATGAATTAGTACAGTGGAAATTCTATTACTCAACCACATCCGAAGAATTGTGCGTAAAAGCATACGACGACCTTGGCGAAGAATTTAACTGGTCCAATGGCGTACTTGAAGTTGTTGCCAGCTTCGGACCCTGTGTTGAACCACCAGTTTGCCAAACAATTAACCTTTTATCAGGTACACGCTTTTATTCTTCCTACATTCAGACAGATAACATGAACATGTTGGCAATGATGACTCCTGTTCTTGGTAGTTTGAATACAGTAAAAAGTTCTACTGGCGCCACTTTGCGGAAAATTGGACCTAACTGGGTCAATGGTATCGGAAACTGGATTTCAACCGAAGGTTACCTGATTACTATGAATGCAGGCGCTGCACTGGAATTTTGTGGTTCGGTTGTTCCTTTTAATACACCTATTCCATTGACAGGAACTAAAATCGTAAGTTTCCTTCACCAGGCACCAATGAATGCCTTAACCGCATTTACTCCTATATTAGCCCAGTTAAATCAGGTTAAAAATTCAACTGGAGCTACGCTCAGGAAAATTGGACCCAACTGGGTTAATGGTATCGGTAACCTTATTCCAAGTGAAGGTTACTTAGTTACGGTGAATTCTCCGACAACATTAATTTATCCAGCAGCTGATAACACTGTAGCACCTGCACCTGTAAATTCAAATAGTAACACCCGTTCACATTTTACATGGCCGGGAGGTAATGCAGGAGAAAATACCTGGACACTTTACATAGATCAGGCATTATTCAATGGAGTTTCATTGCAGGCAGGTGATGAAGTTGCTATACTTGACGGGAATATTGTTTGCGGTGTTTGGACATTAACAGCAGCCCCAGTTCCTGGAACATTCGCTGAGTTCCTTGTTGCATTTGACGTTTTAGGTAACCTTACCAATGGTTATACACCCGGTAATGCCATTACCTTAAAAGCATACAATGCTGCAACAATGGAAGAAAGCGAAGAATTTACTGTTGAATTTTTCAATCCTTACGGTGATGCCTATACTTTACCCATTTTCCCTGCCACAAATAATGAGTACAGTATTGTTAATATGAACTTCACTACAGAGCAGCCCAATTGTCCAATGCTTGTTTCCGCTGAACCCGGTAATTCACAAGTTGCATTGACATGGACTGGAATTGAAGTTCCTATAAAATCTGAAGTAGAGTTTGAAGAAAAAATTACTCAAACTCGCTCGCATTTTACCTGGCCAGGTGGAAATGCCGGTGAAAATACCTGGACACTTTACATCGACCAGGCATTATTCAATGGAGTTTCGTTACAAGCTGGTGATGAACTGGCAATTTTAGATGGTAGCATTATATGTGGTGTTTGGACATTATCAGCAGCTCCGGTTCCCGGAACCTTTGCAGAGTTTTTGGTAGCCTTTGATGTTTTGGGAAACCTTACCAATGGTTACACGCCCGGTAACGCCATAACAATTAAAGCTTACAATGCTGCCACCATGACCGAGAGTGAGGAATTTCAAATTGAATTCTTCAATCCCTATGGTGATGCCTATACACAATCGGTGTTCCCTGCTACAAACAATGAATACAGTATAGTTAACCTGGCTTTTACCACTGTTCAGCCCTATGTTCCGACTTTCAATGTTTATCAGGATGGCGCCCTCATTGCATCCAATGTTGAAGGGAATACTTACCTGGTAGAAGGTCTGGCAAATGGAACTGAATACTGCTTCACCGTAACCCAACTCCTTGAAGGAGGTGAAGAATCATGCCAGTCTAATGAACTGTGTGCTATTCCAGACGGTTGCGAAAACGTTGTTATCACTAATTTCCCAGAAGCTTTTGAAAACCTCTGTGTTGGAACTAACTTTGAATATGATTTTTCAGGTGTTGTAATTGAAAATGCAGCTTCAGTTGAATGGGTTATTGATCCGGTTGAAGCAGGTGGATGGGTGAACTCATTGTTCGTTTTATTCACTGATTATGTTGGTGAAGTTACAATTTCGGTAACCGGATATGCAACTCCCCCATGTTTAGATGCAACAGCAAGTGTTTCATTTGAAGTCTTTGCACTTCCGGTAATTGAATGCCCTGCTTATGGACCGCTTTGTGAAGGTGGTGACTTTGTTGAGTTTACCGAACCAGGTGTTTTCCACTTTGATGGTGAAGTAATTACTGGTTGGAATCCTTCTGCACCAGGTATGTTCATGATTCATTACATGTACACCGATCCTGAAACAGGTTGCAGCAACGACTGTATGTTCGAAATCGAAGTTATTGCTCTTCCGGTGGTTGATTGCCCTGAAGATCAGGTATTGTGCTACAACGATGAACCATTTGTATTCGGCGACTTCACATTTGATCCATCAATGTACGACCCGGGTGTTTATCCATTCACCTTCACAGCATCCAATGCTTGTGGGACTGTTGAATGTTCTTTCACTATTGAAGTAATCGGTGCTCCTGTTGTAGAATGTCCTGAGGATTTCGAAATTTGCGTAAATGCTGAGCCTTTCGTATTTGGTGAATGGACCTTTGACCCTTCATTATACAATCCAGGTGTTTACAGCTTTACATTTACTGCCGAAAATGAATGTGGTGTTGCTGAATGTACTTTCTACGTAACTGTACTTCCGCTGCCGGAACCACCGGTTTGCCCTGAAGATGCTTTTGTCTGCATTGACGCCGATCCATTCGAAATTGGTGGAATTTTATTCGATCCTGCAGCTTATGGCGCTGGTGAATGGCCTTTCACCCTCACATCTGAAAATGAATGTGGCATTGCTGAATGTACATTCTATGTAACAGTTTTTGGCTTACCTGAAGTTACTTGTCCGGATGCTTTCAGCGTTTATCTCTCAGATCTTCCAATCACTCTGGACGGTGCAATGCCTATGGGCGGTGAATACAGTGGTACTGGCGTATTGGGTAATGATTTCCTTGTTTTCGAAACAGGTGAATATTTAATTACTTATACCTACACTGATGTTGAAACAGGATGTACAAATTTCTGTACATTTGTTATTAACGTAGAAGCAGACCCAATTCCTGAATTGGTATTTGCTAACCTGCAATGGCCGCCAACCAGTGAAATTTGCCTGGATAATTTCCAACCATTAACTGTTTATGGACAGGTTGTGATTGAAAATGGTGTTTTAAATCCTGAAACCGGTTACGAGGGACTTGTTGTTGAATTTGGTATCAGTGGCGAGAATACAGATCCTGCCACCTGGACTACCTGGTATCCTTCAACGGGTTTTGGTTTTGGTGGTTTTAACGGACAACCCGAATACTCTGGTCAAATTGGTGATGGCCTGGTTGCCGGTACCTATTATTATGCTACCAAGTTCACCTTCGATGATATGGTTTACTATGGTGGTTTTGATGGCGGTTTCTGGGATGGTATAAATAACGTTTCCGGAGTATTAACCGTAATTGAATTCTGCGGTATTCCTCCATGCAGCATTGAATGGGCGAACGTACAATGGCCAGAGTCAGGAGAAATCTTTGTAGGTGATGATTTCGACGTTTATGCACAGGTTTACTCTGCAAACTATCCTGGACAAGAAATTCCAGGTATGTCAGCATGGGTTGGTTATTCAACTGAAAATGTTGATCCTTCATTATTTACCAACTGGGTACCGGCTACATTGAATGTCATTGCCGGGAATAACTCAGAATACGTAGCCAACATTGGTGCTGCAATCATGGAGGACGGTACTTACTACTATGCAAGCCGCTTCCAGTGCTTAGATGGCGATTTTGTGTATGGTGGTATTGGCGGATTCTGGGATAACAATTCCGGAGTTTTAATCGTAAATCCATTGGAGTGTGAAGTTACATGTCCTGAAGACTTTGAAGTTTGCATCAATGGCGGGTCTTTCGTTCTTGCTGGTGCTGAACCCACAGGTGGCGAATATACCGGTGTTGGCGTGATGGATGGCATGTTCTATCCTGAAGTAGCTGGTGAAGGTGTACACGAGATTACCTATACTTTCGATTGCGGTAATGGACTGATTGCATCATGCGTATTTGAAATTACTGTGCTTGGATTACCGGTTGTAGAATGTCCAGAAGATCAGGTATTGTGCTACAACGATGAGCCATTTGTATTCGGCGAATTCGTATTTGATCCATCGATGTACGATCCGGGTGTTTACCCATTCACCTTCACAGCAGAAAATGAATGCGGTGTTGCAGAATGTTCCTTCACCATTGAAGTAATTGGCGCCCCGGTTGCCGAATGTCCTGAAGATATCGCAGTATGTATCGATGCTGAACCATTTGAATATGGTGGCTATGCAATTGATCCAGCTTTGCTTGGCGCAGGAGTTCATGAATTTGTTGTAGAAGCATCAAATCAATGTGGAACCGACGTTTGTTCCTTCTTTGTTACTGTAAATGCATTACCTGTTTTGACAGAGGTTGGCCTTGAGGTAACTGAAGATGGTGAAGTATGGATGCCGGTTGATGGCGGTCTGGCTGAAGGTTATGAGCTTTGTATTAACCCTGCATCAGCTGGTTATGCACTCAATATTGCTTCACTGATGTCAGAACCTGCGCTTGCCGAAGGTTATTATGGATTCTATGTGACCACCTATCCTGATGGATACTTTGAATACTGGGATGGCCGTGGCGTTAACGCCGGAGCTGCTCCCGGTTCATGGCAAGAGTGGATGTGGTGGATTATCAATGGTAATCAGCCCATCTTCTATATCGGCGTAAATGATGGTTTCATGCTGGTTGATGGTCTCAAGAAAGATTATTCGGGTGAAATTACTTACCTGGTATTACCTGGCGATTATCCGGCAGGCGCTTATACATTTGAAGGTATGGTTGAGGATGCTAATGGTTGCATGTCTGAACTGATTGTTGTAGGTATGACTTTCAACTCTTACGCAGTAATTGTAGAACAACCGGTAGATGTTTCTGTTCTTTGGGGAATGGATGCTGAATTCACCGTTGTTGCAGAGAATGCTGAAGAATATCAATGGTATGGTCCAAATGGAATGATCGATGGGGCTACTGAAGCTACCCTAACACTGTTTGCAGTAACTTTGGAGGACGAAGGTGGTTACTATGTTGAAGTTACCAATGGATGTGATCCTGACAGATTAATTTCCATGACTGCTTTCCTCACTGTTCTTCCCTGGACTCAGGTTATCGACCTGAACGGCGCTGTAAATGGTATGTCAACCTACCTTGATTTGTTGGAAGATGACATTGCAACCATAGTTGCTCCGATCATCGCAGACCTGCAGTATGTTGAGTTTTATCAACCAAACACCGTTTATGTCCCAGGAGCAATGTCATTCCCATGGAATGAGGAAAAAGGAGCAAAAACTGGCCTGAGTGGTGGTTATCCAACTTCACTTACTGTGACTGGTTATCCTACATTAGGAACTGTAGTCGACCTGCCAGCTGGATGGTCAATTATGCCAGTTTGGAGTCAGGGCGTTGTCCTTGCTGCTGATGTATTTGGTCCATTGGGTGCTCAGTTAATCGCTGCCTTTAGTATTGACTACTCTGGTGTATACTGGCCACAGTATAGTGTATACTCATTAGAGTATCTTGTTCCTGGAAGCGCTTACCTGGTTGCTCTTGCCAGCCCGGGATCTGTTGATTTCAATGTTCCGCTTGTAAAAGCTGCAACACCGGGTTATGTATCTATGCCAGCAAATACAACCACATGGAAAACTGTTCAAATGACAGGTGTACAACACAACATTGCGCTCACCGCTGATGCACTTGCTCAGTTGAGAGTTGGCGACGTTGTGGGTGCTTTCAACCAGGATGGCAGTATTGCCGGTATGGTTGAAATTACCAACCTGAAAGATAATGCCGTAATCAGAGTGTATGGTAACGAGTTTACCTCGAAATCTGTTAACGGTTTTGTTGCAGGTGATGTACTGACATTCAAGGTTTACCGTGATGGTGAGGTAATTGATCTCACAGCTACATTCGATCCTAATATGCCAAATACTGATGTATTTGCAGAAAACGGATTGTCAGCTATCATTAGCCTGAAGGCTGGTGTTACAGCAATCAATGACCTTACAGCCGAACTTACTGTTAACCTCTTCCCGAATCCTGCTAAAGATTTCGTTAATATCGAGACTAATTTTGAAATCAGGAATCTGAAAGTTGTTAACTATGTTGGTCAAGTTGTATTTGATCAGGAAATTGATCAGGTCAACTTCCAGATCAATACCTCCAATTTTGGTCCCGGAATGTACTTTGTACAAATCCAAACCACTGATGGAGTTGTAGTAACTAAAAGACTTACTGTTAATTAATCAGTAGTCCTCACATAAGTTTTAAGGGGGAATCTTCATGGTTCCCCCTTTTTTTATTAAAGGTTAGGCCATGCTTAATTGCTTTTAGTAATTTTGCCCAATAAATCAAAATCAAAAAATTATGAAAATCTTTTCGACAGTCCTCTTGATGTTAATCTTGGTTACTTTTTGCACCTCTCAGGAATTAAACAGGGTTGTTATTGATCCCGACCGTGGTAATGAGGATCTAATTGGTAAATGTGATCGCCAGGGCTTTGAACATACTGCTTTTAAAACCTGGTTTAGTGATGGATATCAGTCTTATAATCCTGATGAAAACGCAATCAAAGAGTTGAGAAATAGAAAAAAAGATTTGAAGATCACCGTTGTGATGGGAACCTGGTGTAGCGATTCCAGGAAAAATATCCCACATTTTTACAAAATTCTCGACGCAGTTAAACTTGATGAGAAAAATGTTGAGTTGATAGCAATGGATCGTAAGAAATCGACGGGTGATCTTGATATCAGCGGACTCGGAGTCACACTTGTTCCTACATTCATTTTATTAAAAAGGGGCGTGGAAATTGGAAGAATTGTTGAAAATCCTACCCTTTCGATTGAAAAGGACATGTTGCTCATTCTAATGCAAGGAGATTAGTATTCCTCCCATGAGAGTTATTAAGTCTATAAGCGATGTTAAGGAGTTTATTAAAGGTATCAAAGCCACCGGAAAATCTATTGGTTTTGTTCCAACGATGGGCGCTTTACATGCTGGTCATATTGCTCTGGTGAACCGGGCTACATCTGAAAATGACTTTGTTGTTGCAAGTATTTTCGTTAACCCAATTCAGTTTAACAATAAGGAGGACCTTGAAAAGTATCCCAGGCCTATTTCGGAGGATATTCATAAATTAGAGGAAGTGGCCTGTGACCTGCTTTTTTTTCCCGGGGTAAATGAAATGTACCCTGAACCGGTTGTTGATAAATACGATTTTGGTCAGATGGATAAGGTCATGGAGGGTAAGTTCCGTCCGGGACATTTCAATGGCGTTGCTGTTGTGGTCAGGAAATTATTTGAAATTATTACGCCTGACAGGGCTTATTTTGGGATGAAAGACTTTCAGCAACTTAGAATTATTCAGACTTTAACCTCAAATTTGAATTTACCAGTTGATATTGTGCCATACCCGACTGTCCGTGAAAAAGATGGGCTCGCTATGAGTTCCCGTAATGTCAGACTGAATGAGAAGGAACGCATGATTGCTCCTGTAATTTACAAAGTTTTATGCGGAATTAGAGAGAAGGCAGGAAAGGTAACGGTGAAAGAGGCTGAGGAATGGGCGGTTTCCAGGTTGAACAAGTATGATGAAATAAATGTTGAATACATATCTGTAGTTGATGCCGTTACGCTGCTGCCGGTGACGAATTGGAGTGATGCAGAAAGCCTGGTTTGTTGCGCTGCGGTAATGGTTGGAAAGATTCGACTTATAGATAATGTCTTAATATTTTAGTAATTTTGCCCCCGTTATGCAAATTGAAGTTTTGAAATCGAAAATACACAGGGCCACTTTAACCGAGGCCAACCTGAATTACATCGGCAGTATCGCTATTGATGAAGACCTGATTGACGCGGCAAATCTGATCGAGAATGAAAAGGTTCATATCTACAATATTTCAAATGGCGAGCGACTCGAGACCTATGTTATAAAGGGTCCAAGAGGTACTGGTTATATTTCGCTCAACGGGGCTGCTGCCCGCAAGGCCTCCGCCGGTGATCTGGTAATCATTGTTTCTTATGCTTCGATGGATTTTGAAATTGCAAAGACGTTCAAACCTCATATCATTTTCCCCGACCATAACAACAAACTTGGTTAAACCTTGAAAAGGAACATTGCATCTGCATTGAAAATCCTGTTTTTTCTTGCAATAGGTATTTTCTTTATCTGGATATTTCTGCGCAAACTTACCCCTGATCAAAAACACGAAATCTGGGTTTCGTTCATTCATGCCAACTATTTTTGGCTCCTTCTTTCTATAGTTCTTGGCGTAATCAGTCACATTATCAGATCTTACCGCTGGAATAGTCTTTTAGAACCCATGGGTTATCACCCTAAAATTAAAAACACGTTTTTTGCAGTTATGGTTGGTTATCTTGCAAATACTGCCTTGCCAAGGCTCGGAGAAGTGACCCGTTGTGGAGTGTTGAATAAATACGAAAATATCCCGATGAGTAAATCCTTCGGCACGGTATTGGTTGAGCGAAGCCTTGATCTTGCAGTTTTTGTGTTGTTGTTTTTTATCAACCTTTTCATTTTCTCCGATAAACTCAGCCTGTACGTTGATGAAAAGGTTTATGCTCCATTGAGTGAAAAAATCAATTTTGACGATGGCTCAAGATATCTTCTTTATATCATTGGAGCAAGCTTCCTGATGCTGATCCTTGCTTTCATTTTTCTTAGAAAAAGAATCAGTCATTATAGATTTTATCAGAAAATTAAAGAACTCGTTACCGGTTTTTGGCATGGGTTGTGGGCAGTCACCCGCATCAAACGCCCGTTTCTTTTCATATTTCAGACCATAATGATTTGGTTCCTTTATTACCTGATGATTTATGTTTGCTTTTTTACCATGCCGCAAACCAGCCATCTTGGACTCGAAACCGCACTGTCGCTCCTTATTTTTGGCTCTATAGGGATCATGTTAGTTCAGGGTGGGATTGGAATTTACCCTGCAATAATTGCTGAAACCCTCATTTTGTATAACATTCCGACAACTTATGGCTATGCTTTGGGCTGGCTTGGCTGGACTGCCCAAACATTGATGATTGTTATAACCGGCTTAATTTCGTTGATTTTATTACCTGTTTTCAATAAAACTAAAGATCATGCAAAAACTTGAATTTGTTGAATCCCGGATCTTTACGAATTGGGATAATCTTAAATACTGGCTGGCTTACTGGAAATTTCATGAGAAAAAAGTAGTTTTTACCAACGGATGTTTTGACCTCCTTCACCAGGGACATATTGATTACCTGGCTACAGCAGCGGATAAAGGCGATGTACTGATTATTGGTTTAAATACCGATGCTTCTATCACCCGGCTGAAAGGAAACGGACGACCGGTGCAGGATGAAAGATCAAGGGCTCTGTTGCTGTCATCTTTACGATTTGTTGATGCTGTCGTGCTTTTCGATCAGGACACTCCCTATGAATTGATTAAATTGGTAAAACCGGATGTGCTGGTAAAAGGCAGTGACTACAATGCTGAAGATATCGTTGGTTACGATATTGTAACTGAAAATGGAGGCGATGTGGTTACTGTTGATTATCTTGATGGGTTTTCAACATCGGGTTTAATTAAGCAGATTAAGGCAATTTGATAATTTTTTATATAGTTGGTGCAGATCGAAAACGATTGTTCTGAAATTCTATACCAACTGACTGTTATCATATCAATAACTGTTATTTCGAAATAAATGGCAAAAACCAAAACTGTTTTCTTTTGTCAAAACTGTGGACAACAGTCGCCAAAGTGGGTCGGAAAATGCCCTTCCTGCGGGAGCTGGAACACTTTTGTTGAGGAAATTGTACGCACGGATAAGAAGATTGGGAAAACAGATGTTGGAACTTCAACACGCAGGACACCTAAGTTATTGAGTGAAATTGAAACCAGTGATGAAGCGAGGATTGATACTCATGACAAGGAACTCAACCGGGTTCTTGGTGGGGGATTGGTCACCGGATCGGTGGTGTTGGTAGGAGGAGAGCCGGGGATCGGGAAATCAACACTGATGTTGCAGCTTGCCTTGAAATTACAGAATAAACGTGTGCTCTATGTTTCAGGTGAAGAAAGTGATCAACAGATTAAAATGCGTGCTGAGCGACTTGGAAAGACAGAAGCAGGATGCCTGGTACTCACCGAAACTTCGATGGAAGATATTTTTTTACAAATCGAAAATGTCAAACCCGGCATCATTGTTATAGATTCGATTCAGACGCTGCATACGCAAATGATTGATTCTTCGGCCGGAAGTATCTCTCAAATCCGTGAATGTGCCAACCAGTTACAGCAATATGCAAAAATCACGAATACCCCTGTATTTCTTGTAGGGCACATCACCAAGGAGGGTAACATTGCCGGCCCGAAGATCCTGGAGCACATTGTTGATACCGTACTCTACTTCGAGGGTGACCGTAATTACGGATATCGCATTTTAAGGGCCGTCAAAAACAGGTTTGGTTCAGCGCACGAAATAGGAATTTACGAGATGCGCGATACCGGCTTGAGGGAAGTAAGTAATCCATCGGAGCTGCTTATATCTCAACGTGATGAAAACCTTAGTGGAATTGCCATTTCCGCTACTATTGAAGGATTACGCCCAATGCTCATCGAGACCCAGGCTCTGGTGAGCACAGCAGCCTATGGTGTTCCGCAGCGCTCTGCAACAGGTTTTGATGCAAGACGTCTGAATATGCTGCTCGCTGTGCTTGAAAAACGTGCAGGCTTCAGATTGACCCATAAAGATGTGTTTCTGAATATCGCCGGAGGTATTCGCGTGGATGATCCTGCAATTGACCTGGCAGTGGTATGTGCGGTACTCTCTTCCAACGAAGATATGCCAATCAGCCCCAAGGCTTGCTTTGCTGCAGAGGTTGGACTTTCCGGCGAAATCAGAGCAGTGAACCGTCTTGAACAGCGAATCAGTGAAGCCCAAAAACTAGGTTTTGAAAAAATATTTGTTTCTGGTTACGGATTCAAAAAAGCAGATACCTCAAAATCAACCATCCAAATCATCCCTGTTTCCCGTATAGAGGATGTTTTCAAAGCGTTGTTCGGGTAAAACTCAAATTATTTTCGAATAAAAAAAACCTTGCAAATTGCAATTTTCGATTGCAACTTGCAGGGTTTGATTATTTTGCACAAGGAGCTATCTGCAATTATTCATGATGAGTAAAGTCCATGGCTGCAAAGCGTTTGTAGCTTTCATAGCGCCATTGGGCATTTTTGAGCGCTTCTTTACTAAGGATTTCTGCTTCTGCCGGGAAGGCAAGCCGTAATGAAGTATAGCGGACCTCACCGTTTAAGAAGTCGTGGAACTTACTCCAGTCGGGCTCTTTGGAATCGAGTTGGAACGGGTTCTTTCCTTCTTCTTCCAGTGCAGGGTTGTACCTGTAGAGGTGCCAGTAACCTGACTCAACGGCTCTGTTGGCTTCATCCTGTGCTTTTCCCATACCTGCACGCAGCCCATGGTTGATACAAGGGGAGTAGGCTATGATCAGTGATGGTCCGGGATAAGCCTCTGCTTCTCTCAATGCTTTGAGGAACTGGGATTGATTAGCGCCCATCGCCACTTGAGCTACATAAACATAGCCATAAGTCATGGCCATGGCGCCAAGGTCTTTTTTACGGGTTTTCTTTCCGGAAGCAGCAAATTTGGCTACAGCACCCACTGGGGTAGACTTTGAAGCTTGTCCACCTGTATTCGAATAAACCTCCGTATCCATTACAAGCACATTGATGTCTTCGCCGGAAGCTAAAACATGGTCGAGACCACCATAACCAATATCGTAAGCCCAGCCGTCTCCGCCAAAGGCCCATACTGACTTTTTAATCAGGTATTGTTCCAAACTCATGATTTCTTTGGCCACTGCAAGATCCGATTTCCTGCAAAGCTCTATTACTCTGGCGGAGGCTGCCTTTGATCCATCGCCACTATTGATGTTTTCGAGCCATAGGTTGAAAGCGGATTTCATATCTTCCGGAAGTCCGTTTTTCAGTGCAGTGTTCATCTTATCGGCAAGACGCTGGCGCATTTTGTTTACACCGAGCATCATTCCAAAACCATATTCAGCATTGTCTTCAAAGAGTGAATTTGCCCAAGCAGGGCCTTTGCCTTCAGCATTAACACAATAGGGTGTTGAAGGGGCAGAACCTCCATAAATCGAAGAGCATCCGGTTGCATTGGCTATCATCATCCGGTCGCCGAAAAGTTGAGTGATAAGTTTTACATAAGGCGTTTCACCGCAGCCGGCACAAGCTCCCGAAAATTCGAATAAAGGTTGAGCGAACTGGCTGTTTTTGACGGATTTATCTTTTTCAACTATGGTATCTTTATAAGTCACTTGTTTAGTGATTAAATCCCAGTTATCCTGTTCATGCATTTGCGATTCAAGCGGTTCCATCACAAGGGCATTTGTTTTGGCTGGACAAACATCCGCACAGTTTCCGCAACCGGTACAATCGAGCGGACTGAGCTGGATCCTGAATTGAAGTCCATCGAAAGTTTTTGGTATGGCTTTAAGTGTTTTTAAGCCACCTGGCATCTTGGCCATTTCTTCTTCATTAATCAAAAATGGACGGATACAGGCGTGAGGGCAAACATAGGCACATTGGTTACATTGAATGCAGTTTTCGGGTATCCATTCAGGAACATGAACTGCAATACCACGTTTTTCGTATTGGGTAGTTCCTGCAGGGAATGTACCGTCTTCGCGTCCAAGGAAGGCACTTACAGGAAGGTCGTCCCCTTTCTGTGCGTTGATTGGCTCAACAACATATTTGATAAAATCCGGAATGGCACGATCATCAACTACTTTTTTAACTTCAATTTTTGCCCATTCTATGGGTATTTCAATCTTTTCAACTTCGCCACCTTTGTCAACAGCTGCAAAGTTCATGTTAACAATTTCTTCTCCCTTTTTGCCAAAGCTCTTGATGATGAATTTCTTCATCTGTTCAACAGCAAGTTCGTAGGGAATCACATTGGAGATTTTGAAAAATGCTGATTGCATGATGGTGTTGGTACGGCCTCCGAGACCAATTTCTTCTGCAATTTTAGTAGCATTGATGGTGTAAAACTTGATGTCGTTCAAAGCGAGATATTTCTTCATGTGATCGGGAAGCCGGTTTTTTGTTTCTTCAGCATCCCAAATACTGTTGAGCAGGAATGTACCGCCTTTTTTCAGCCCTTTCAGCATGTCATATTTTTCAAGGTAAGCAGGTACGTGACAAGCTACGAAATCAGGGGTTCCTACAAGGTAAGAGGCCTGAATGGGTTTGTCGCCAAAACGGAGATGAGAAACGGTAATACCCCCGGATTTTTTAGAGTCGTATGCAAAGTATGCCTGACAATATTTGGGTGTATTATCCCCAATGATCATGATGGAATTTTTGTTGGCGCCAACAGTCCCGTCCGCTCCCAAACCGTAGAATTTAGCTTCATAAGTCCCTTTTGGCACAATACTGACTTCGGGCTGAAGCGGAAGAGAAGTGAATTTTACATCATCCACAATACCAACAGTGAAATGATTCTTCGGCTCTTTTAACTTCAGGTTTTCATAAACAGAAATAATCATTGCAGGAGTGGTGTCTTTTGAACTTAATCCATAACGACCACCTACAATTAAAGGAACATTTTCTTTGTCATAGAAAAGATCTCTGATATCAAGATATAATGGCTCACCATTGGCGCCTGGCTCTTTGGTACGGTCAAGTACAGCAATACGTTTTACAGACCTGGGAAGCACATTAAAGAAATATTTTGCGGAAAATGGACGGTAAAGATGAACGCTGATTAAGCCAACCTTTTCTCCTTTTGACAACAGATGGTCAATCGTTTCTTTTATGGTTGTGGTTACTGAGCCCATGGCAATGACAATATTTTCAGCATCTTGCGCACCATAGTAGCTGAAAGGGTGATATTCGCGTCCGGTGAGTTTTGCGATCTCCTGCATGTAATGTTCCACAAGATCAGGAATCGGATCGTAGAATTTGTTGGCAGCTTCACGGGATTGGAAATAGATGTCCGGATTCTGCGCAGTTCCGCGGGTCACCGGGTGTTCCGGGTTAAGTGCATTGTCTCTGAATGCTTGTAATGCATTCCTGTCGAGCAGTGGAGCGAGGTCGTCATTGCCGAAATATTCCACTTTTTGGATTTCGTGTGATGTGCGGAATCCGTCAAAAAAATGAACGAATGGAATTCGTGATTTAATGGCTGCGAGGTGGGCAATACCTGCCAGATCCATGATTTCCTGAACACTACCTGTGGCCAGGAAGGCAAAACCGGTGTTTCGGGCTGCCATCACATCGGAATGATCGCCAAAGATCGAGAGTGCCTGAGCAGCAAGGCTTCTGGCGCTAACATGAAGAACACCGGGTAAAAGTTCTCCCGAAATCTTGTACATATTTGGAAGCATCAGCATCAGCCCTTGTGAGGCGGTGAAGGTACTGGCCAGCGTTCCGGCCTGAAGTGCGCCATGTAAGGCGCCCGCCGCACCACCTTCGGATTGCATCTCGGTTACTTTAACTGTTTCGCCAAAAATATTTTTACGGCCGTTTGCTGCCCATTCATCAATATATTCAGCCATCGTAGATGATGGGGTAATGGGATAAATTGCAGCAATTTCACTAAACATGTAAGCAACATGGGCTGCTGCATAGTTCCCATCGCAAGTGATAAATTTTTTCTTCTGTGTCATGATATCAGTCGTTTTACTTTAGTAAATTCAGGTTTGAAAAATTTGGCACGAAATTACTCATTTTTAACAAACCTTAAAGTTTTGACCATCGATTGAACGTCATTATCAGCAATTTAAAATCAGTTTAGATTAGAATTCAGGAGTCAAAAATCTATTTTTCACAGATATAATCCGAAAAATTCACGACTACAGATTTTTTAATATTTTTGTCAGGTCATAATTGAAACGAATATTAATCAACATAAAAAATTTGAAAATGGCTGATCTATCAACAAACTACCTTGGACTGAAACTTAAAAATCCGGTCATTGTCGGAGCTTGTAACCTGGTTACAGACATGAATGCTTTGCAAAAAATCGAGGATGCCGGAGCTGCAGCAATTGTCTATAAATCATTGTTTGAGGAGCAGATCCAAATGGAGCGTATGCAACATGACGATCAACTGGAAGAATACAATGAACGCAACGCAGAAATGGTTTCCCTTTTCCCAAAAATTGAGCATGGCGGTCCTGAATTGCACTTGTTAAATCTTAGAAAGGTGGTGGAGACGGTTAGCATTCCAGTCATCGCGAGCCTTAACTGCGTTTATGATGTTTCCTGGGTAGAATATGCGGAAAAGCTTGCCGAAACTGGTGTTGCCGCACTCGAATTGAACTTTTATGATACACCACGCGACACAAAAA
Source organism: Bacteroidales bacterium (assembly GCA_014860585.1). NCBI lineage: Bacteria > Pseudomonadati > Bacteroidota > Bacteroidia > Bacteroidales > Bacteroidales bacterium. The sequence goes on from JACZJL010000090.1 coordinate 29,984, forward strand.
AACCCGGCAAGGAAATTACCGATCAGCAAATTGCTGTGCTTAAAAAAGTAAAGCAATCAGTCAAAATTCCCGTAAGTGTCAAGCTAAGTCCATTTTACACCAATCCATTGAACGTGATTGCCAGAATGGATGAAACTGGTGTTGATGGGTTTGTGCTTTTCAACAGGATTTTCCAACCCGACATTGACATCGAAACCGAAAAATTGACTTTTCCATGGTTACTCAGTAACGATGGCGACTACAGACTATCACTGCGTTTTGCCGGTTTATTGGACGGAAAGATCAATGCAGATATTTGTGCAAACCGGGGAATACTCAAAGGATCGGATATGATTCAGTTGTTGCTTGCAGGTGCATCAGCAGTACAGGTGGTTACAACGCTGTACAAAAATGGAATCGGACAAATCAGCAATATGATCAACGATCTGAATGTGTGGATGGAAAAGAAACAATATGCATCCATTGCTGACTTCAAAGGGAAGTTATCAGTGAAACACATTAACGATCCTTTGGCTTACAGACGTTCGCAATACATTGATATTCTTCTGAAGGCAAATGACATATTCAAGAAATACCCCATGAGGTAAATCATAATTTCAGCGAAGTGACACCAACCGTCCGGGGGATTACTCAGGGCGGTTTTTTGTTGAAGTGATAGCAGAAGTGCAGTATTCAGACTGCCTGATGCATTTAACGTTTATCTAACTTAAAACTGTGGAAATATGAAAATTCCTGAAACGATGAAAGCATTGATAATTGATGCTTACAATTCTAACCTTATTCGTGCAATGCAGGCCATGAAATTGATGGAGATTCCAATGCCTCAGCCAGATGAAAATCACGTGCTTATAAAAATTGAACTGACCCCGGTTAATCCATCTGACATTGCTTTTCTGCGTGGAGGTTACAACATCTCACGCCCATTGCCTGCTATCCCCGGTTTTGAGGGGACCGGAAAAATTGTTGAAACAGGTTCGGGTGTTGATAAAAGTTTTGTCGGAAGGCGGGTTAGCTTTTTCTCCCAAAGCGAATACGGAACCTGGGCGGAGTACACCGTAATAAGGTTGAGCGATTGTATTTTCCTAAACAACGACCTTTCCGTTGAGCAGGCAAGTTGTTTGTTTGTCAATCCCTTTACAGCCCGCGGCATGTTTGATCATATTCTGACCAATGGTCATCAGGCTTTGATCCAGTCAGCAGCAATGGGACAGATCGGGCAATTCATCCGCTATTTTGCCAGAGAATCGAACCTGCCGGTAATCAACCTGGTTCGAAAAGATGTCCACGTCGAAATGTTACAGGCTGAAGGTGAACAATTTGTGCTGAATATGACCAATGAAAAGTTTCAGGATGATCTTGCACGTATGGCTACAGCGCTCAATGCCTCAGCAGCATTGGATGCAGTAGGTGGCGAACTGACCGGTAAAATACTCAATGCCATGCCCAAAGGATCAGAATTAATTTTGTACGGTGGCTTGTCCGGAATACCGGTCGGACAAATGGACCCATTGGAGATCATTTTTAAAAATAAAGTGCTTTGGGGTTTTAACCTTGGCGACTGGCTGAATGATTTATCAGATATCAGGTTGAGTAAAATTTCCGATGAAATTCAAACACTTTTCATCCAAAAAAAGTTGGAAACAAAAATCCAACAAATCTTCCCACTGGAAAATTTCTATGGGGGGCTGCGCAAATATATTTCTAATATGTCCGGCGGAAAGGTGCTTTTCCAGTGCGAATAGGTATCTTGTTGAAATTTAATTTCCCTGATCCAGCTATCATTCAACATTTCTGTAATTTATGGCAGTTTCTTATTTTTTATGTTCCTAAGCTCCAGCCTAAGCTGCATCTATTTCTGCAGGCTTATACCTGCATTTTTGATTGTCGGGCTGACTCTGTCAAGGACAGTAAATATGGTTTACCGATCCTATTCAGCCATTTTGAAAACCTGAAAGTGTCTGGTTTGATTTTTCTTTCGAAAAGTAATCTTCAGTAACATTCCCAGCGTTCAGCTTAGGCTCCAGCCTAAGCTGCATCTATTTCTGCAGGCTCTTGCCTGCATTTTTTAATTGTCAGGTTGATACTGTCAAGGACAAGCAATACGGTTTATTGATCCTATGCAGCTATTTTAAAAACCTGAAAGTGCCTGGTTTGTTTTTTCTTTCGAAAAGTACTCTTCAGAAACATTCCCACCTTCATGGTCACCTTAGCTTTTTAAAACGTTTTTAAATTGGCGAACATCCCAACCAGGTGTTCCTAAATATTGTATTTTTGGTTTTTGAATTTAAAATTAAAAGCCATGAAAAGAAGAGATTTTCTGACTAAGGGTGTTGGCGCCGGGATCGTTGCAGGTGGCGCAGCGTCATTTACGGGAATAGGAAATGTGCTGGCCGGCGGGTTTCAGGGAGGTGATGAAGGTCCTTATGACCTGGTGGCTGTGCGTGGTGGAGAACCGGCACAGATGTTCGACCTGGCATTGGAAGCTGCAGGTGGAATGTCAAAGTGGGTGAAAAAAGGACAGACCGTGGTAGTGAAACCCAATATCGGATGGGATGTTCCGCCTGAACGCGGTGGAAATACCAATCCTGCCCTGGTGAAGCGGATTGTTGAACATTGTTTTCAAGCCGGGGCCAAACAAGTATATGTTTTCGATAACACCTGCGATAAGTGGGATTTGTGTTACAAAAACAGCGGCATCGAACAGGGAGTTAAGGACGCCGGTGGACAGATGGTTCCCGGTCATACCGAAAGCTATTACCACGAGGTACCCGTGGTGAAAGGAAAAAACCTGAAAACAACCAAAGTACATGAGTTGATACTGGAGTCGGATGTTTTCATCAATGTTCCTGTTCTCAAACACCACGGTTCTGCACGCCTCACCATCGCTATGAAAAACCTGATGGGGGTAGTTTGGGACCGGCGCTGGTGGCATAAAAATGATCTTCATCAGTGTATTGCCGACTACTGCACTTTTTACCGTAAACCTGATCTCAACGTTGTGGATGCTTACCGTGTGATGTTACGTAATGGTCCGCGCGGGGTATCAGTGGAGGATATTGCTGACATGAAAAGTCTGATGCTCTCCGAAGATATGGTTGCCATCGATGCCGCCGCTACGTTACTGTTTGGTATTGAACCTTCTGAGGTCAACTATATTGGTTTGGCTGATGAAATGGGCGTTGGAACCTCCGACCTAAGCAAACTCAATATCAAAAGAATCAGGGTTTAACAGGATTTGATCATGTTGAAAAAATTAAGGGTAGTCATCGCCGTTGCCTTCCTGCTGTTTTTTGCTTTCGTTTTTATTGACATCAAGTATGTGACACCTGAATGGTGGATTTTCTACATTAGCCGGCTGCAATTCACTCCGGCATTACTCAACTTGATTGTGGTCGGTGGTTTTGCCATTATCAGTTTGATCTTTATCCTGATGCTTACGGTACTCTTTGGAAGGGTTTATTGTTCCACGTTATGCCCATTGGGAACTTTGCAGGATGTACTCACCCGTATTTTTAATCCCAAAAAGAAAATGCGCCGTTTTAAATACCATAAGCCCAACAACTGGCTTCGATATTCAATTCTGGCGATTACGGCTATTCTTTTCATCTTTGGAAGTTCCCTGCTTTTAAATCTGCTCGATCCTTACAGCAATTTTGGTAAAATATTTTCCAACCTAATGAGGCCGTTGAATATGCTAATCAATAATGAATTAGCTGCACACTATTCAAGGACTGGTACCTATGCCATTAACCCTGTCGAAGTTAAAGGTTTTCAGTTGTTTTCGATAGCTTATGCTGCTTTGTTTCTTGCCATCATAGGTTTTCTTTCTGCCTGGCGCGGTAGGCTTTTTTGTAATACTATCTGCCCGGTTGGAACTTTTTTAAGCCTGATTTCCCGAAAATCTCTTTTTCAAATTCATCTCGATCACGCAAAGTGCAACAGCTGCGGCCTATGCGCCATTACGTGTAAAGCTGAATGCATTGATGCAAAATCAAAAAACGTAGATATGTCGCGATGTGTAGGCTGTTTCAATTGCTTGTCGGCTTGCAAATCGAATGGTGTCTTGTATTCAATTCCAGTTAAGGTAAAATCTGACCAGGAAATTGCATTGCCGGATAAACGGCGACGCTTTTTAATTGGCGGACTGCTAACATCTGCTGCTGTTTTTAGCGGAATGAAAGTTTTGGGAGAAGAAGAGAAAAGACATCGTGGAAGAGGGCAGGGGAGGGGGCGTGGGCGTGGTAACCAGGAAGCGCCTGTTCCGGTAGTTCGTGAATTTCCTGTTTCACCGCCCGGGTCCATATGTATTGAGCATTTCAATTCCACATGTACTGCCTGCCACCTGTGTATCACCGCTTGTCCCAAGCAGGTGCTCGTTCCTGCATTTACCGAATACGGTTTGATGGGATTAATGCAGCCCCGGCTGGATTACGGAGTCAGCTTTTGCAACTACGAATGTGTAGTTTGCAGCCAGATTTGCCCGACTGGCGCCATCATTCCATTAGCCAATGAAGAAAAGAAACGGGTACAGATCGGGATAGCGCATTTTGTAAGGAGAAACTGCGTGGTCATTACAGACAAGACCGATTGTGGCGCCTGTGCTGAGCATTGCCCAACACAAGCTGTAAGGATGGTACTTCATCGAAACGGATTGTTCGTTCCCGAGGTTACTGATAATATATGTGTGGGTTGTGGCGCTTGCGAACATGCCTGTCCCACCGACCCAAAAGCCATTTACGTCGATGGTAACCATACGCATCTGGTAGCTGAAATGCCCGTCATCGAAACCATCGAAAAAAACATTGACCTTGATGATTTTCCTTTCTAAATTATTACCGAATCCTTATTTTTTAAAAGTACATGAAAAATGAAAAAATTGTCCCTCCTTTTAGTCATCGTTGTTCTGGCATTTTCCGCGTGTAGAGAAAAGCCATCAGGCTTTACCGGTTATGTTGATCCATTTATCGGAACCGACGCTCATGGCCACGTTTTCCCGGGGGCTACCCTACCTTCAGGTATGGTACAGCTGAGCCCCGACACACGCAAAGACAGTTGGGATGGTTGCTCTGGTTATCACTATTCCGACAGCACTATCATGGGCTTCAGCCACACCCACCTGAGCGGTACCGGAGTAGGCGATTACGGCGATATCCGGCTGATGCCGACCGTTGGCGAAGTTTTGCTTGATCCGGGAACCGAAGAGAACCCGGAATCCGGCTACAGGTCAAGATTTTCGCATGATGACGAAACTGCCCGACCGGGTTATTACCAGGTAAAATTGGAGGATTACAACATCAATGCAGAGCTGACAGTGACCAAACGGGCTGGTTTTCATAAATACACTTTCCCGAAATCCGCTCAGGCAAACTTAGTGATTGACCTATTCGAAGGAGTGACCACCGACCGTATCCACGACTTATGGATCAGATTTGTGAGCGATACCGAAATTGAAGGTCTGAGACGGACTGATGGCTGGGCAAATGATCAGTGGGTGTTTTTTAATGCCGAATTTTCAAAACCGTTTGTGAATTATGGAATTTCGGTAAATGAAATTTCTAACGAAGGGCAGCAGTTTGCGCAGGGCGCTGATATTAAGGCATGGGTAACATTTGCCACAAATGATGATGAGGAAATTCTGGTTAAAGTAGGAATTTCTGCTGTTAGTGCTGAAGGCGCAAAACTTAACAGAACGTCTGAGATTCCGGATTGGGATTTTGAAAAAATCAAAGAGGCTGCTAACCAGACCTGGGAAAATGAATTGGGAAAAATTAAAGCAGAAAGCAAGGATAATAACCGGAAAACTGTTTTCTATACGGCTCTCTATCATGCTATGGTTGCTCCAAATCTTTTTACCGATGTGGATGGAAAATATCGCGGTCACGACATGCAGATCCATCAGACTGAAGGGTTTGATGTTTATACCGTGTTTTCGCTCTGGGATACCTTCCGTGCGCTGCATCCGTTGCTCACTATCACCCACCAGGCTTTGACCAACGACTTCATCAACACCATGCTGAAACAATATGAGCAGGGTGGATTATTGCCCGTTTGGGAGCTGGCAGCCAACGAAACCAACTGCATGATAGGCTACCATGCCGTGCCGGTGATTGTGGATGCTTACATGAAGGGAATTCGCGGGTACGATGTGGAGGAGGCGCTGGAAGCCTGCATCAAAAGCGCCATGCAGGATCAGTTTGGACTGGAAAGCTATAAGGCTAAAGGCTACATTCCTTCTGATGCTGAGCCGGAGTCGGTCTCAAAAACGCTGGAATATGCTTACGACGACTGGTGCATTGCCATGCTTGCCAAAGAAATAGGAAAGGAGGATGTGTACGGGCAGTTTATTCAAATGGCGCAGAATTACAAAAACATCTTTGACCCTGAAACCGGTTTTATGCGCGCCAAAACCAACGAAACCTGGTTCAGTCCGTTCGATCCGGCAGAAGTTAATTTCAACTATACCGAGGCCAACTCCTGGCAATACAGCTCTTTTGTGCCGCAGGACATTTCAGGACTGATGGAGTTGATGGGTGGAAGGGAAAAGTTTATTGAGCGCCTCGATCAGATGTTTGCCGAAAGTTCACAAACCACCGGTCGTCACCAGGCTGATATCACAGG
>JACZJL010000091.1 GCA_014860585.1 Bacteroidales bacterium
TGGGGAATCGTTGCCATCAACTGGTCAGCGGCGATTATTGCGGTAATTTACACCTTACGTAAATTGAAATCCCTTAGTTTACACCCAGCCTCATAAGTTACTCATATTCATTATTTAACGATGTGATTCCAGATTATTCTCAGTAGAATCGCAAAAAAAAGGAAATTATTCTCATTTGGGTTTGGATTTTTGGATAAAAGCTCCAAATTTTGTTGTCATTCCGATTGTTTATCCAAGCTTTCTGAAACTTTTGTTTTTCAGCAGTTTTCTCAGCATACCGGCAGGATTGCTGAATTTGTTGGCAAAAATCATCGCTGCGATAATGTATGGTTTGTAGCCGGCCTCGATGTAGGTTTTGATGCGGTATTTTTCGAATACTTCTTTTTGCACTTCTCCCTGTTGACATGAAACCCCCGAAATATCTGCGGGAAGACAATGCATGTAGAGCGCTTCGCCGTTTTTGGTGCGTTTCATTTTGGTTTCGTCACATTCCCAATCCATATACTGTGCATTATTGGCAAGGCAAACTTTTTCCAACTCTTTTAAGCCAGTCACATCTTTTGCTGTCAATAGTTCAGTGCGTTGCTCCATCACATGAAATGGCGCCCAGCTTTTGGGATAAACAATATCGGCATCGGTGAAGGCCTCCTCCATCGAGTTGGAAATCGCAAAAGAACCGCCACTGGCAGCGGCATTTTTTCCGGCAATTTCAACAATTTCAGGGACCAGGTCGTAACCCTTTGGGTAGGCGAGATGGACATTCATCCCGAAGCGGGTCATCAGCGCGATAATACCTTGCGGCACAGACAAAGGTTTACCGTAACTCGGCGAGTAAGCCCAGGTCATGGCAATCTTCTTTCCCCGCAGGTTTTCAAGCGACCCGTATTCATTGACCAGGTGCAGCAGATCGGCCATGGATTGCGTAGGATGGTCGAGGTCGCACTGGAGGTTGACAACTCCCGGACGTTGAGGAAGAACGCCACCGGCAAAGCCTTCATCAAGCGCCTCCCCTACTTCACGCATGAAACGGTTGCCCTCTCCAAGGTACATGTCGTCACGGATGCCGATGATATCAGAAAGAAAGGAAATCATGTTGGCTGTCTCCCGGTTGGTTTCGCCGTGGGAAAGCTGCGATTTTTCCTCATCCAGGTCCTGAACGGCCAGCCCAAGCAGGTTGCAGGCTGATGCGAACGAAAACCGTGTACGGGTCGATTTGTCCCTGAACATTGAGACAGCCAGGCCGGAGTCAAACATTTTCAGTGAAATATTCTCAGCTCGCATTTGTTTCATGGCCTGAGCCAAATGAAGGATCATTTCAAGTTCGGTATCGGTTTTTTCCCAGGTTAGAAGGAAGTCTTTGCCATACATCGAATTTTCGATCCCTTCGAGGGAGGAGATGTACTTATTTAGTTTCATTTGTTCAAATGCTTTTCCGTGAATAAAGAATTGATTTTCTATAATGTTGATGAAAAAATCTCGGCATACGCCGCATAAAATGCTGATGCTGTGACCAAATCGGAAATTGGCGTTTTTTCATTGGGAGCGTGTGCCATCACTTCATTTCCAGGACCAAAGCCAAGTACCGGGATTCCGTAAATGCCATTGATAGTGACGCCATTGGTCGAAAAAGTCCATTTGTCCACCAATGGCTTTTTATCAAAAAGTCCGGTGAAGGCTTCCACACCGGTTTGAATTGCAGGGTGAGATTCGGGCAGCAGCCAGGTGGGATAATATTGTTCCATACCAAACTCCAACCCTGTCCAGCCTTTCTGTTTGTAATAAGGCACCACCACTTTTGCTTCCATCCCCGACACAATTTTAGTGATTTCAGCAACCGCCAACTCTTTGGTCTCTCCCCAGGTCAGCCGACGGTCTAAGTGAATCTTGGCATAATCAGCCACTGCACACAGCGAAGGTGCGCCCGATTGAAACTCAGAAATCGTGATGCTTCCTTTGCCCAGAAACTCATCAAATCGAAGGTTTTCGTTCAGCTTTTCAATTTCAAGACAAGCTCGTGAGGCCATATAAATGGCATTCTTCCCGCGTTCAGGCGCCGAGCCGTGCGCCGACAAGCCGGTAAAGATCACATCCATCTCCATCCTGCCGCGCTGTCCGCGATAAATGTTCAGGTTGGTAGGTTCGGTGCTGATGACCACGTCGGGATGAATACTTTCTTTTTCGACAAGGTATTTCCAGCATAAGCCGTCACAATCTTCCTCGATTACACTACCGACAAACAGTACGGTCAGGTCTTTGGCTATTCCCAACTCTTTGATGATTTTTCCGGCGGTGATAAAAGCCGCCACCCCACCCTTTTGATCCACCGAACCACGCCCATGCACAAATCCATCCCTGATCTCTCCGCTAAAAGGATCGAAACTCCAGTTGTCCAAATTTCCAACATCTACCGTATCTACATGGCCATCAATGGCCAACATCCGTTTTCCATTTCCAATACGACCGATCACATTGCCAAGCCCGTCAAACCGAACTTCATCAAAACCGGCTGTGAGCATCTGTTTTTTTATTTCATGAACAACTTCTTTTTCACCACCACTCATTGATTTGATTTTCACCAAAGCTGAAAGGTTTTCGGCAGTAAATGCACTGTATTTGTTTGCAAGAGCAACAATTTCTTTACTATTCACCATTTGATCTTCTTTTATTTTTATCGGTGCAAACGTACAAACTTCTTAAATGATAAAGCCCAAGAAGTAAGAACTTTCTTTACATGATTGTATCCCGGACTTTTTACATAGCCGGGTATTGAAATTTCCGGCAAAAATCAAAGGACGCCGGAAAAAATGGATTAGATTTACCTGACCAGAATTTCACCATACATTACTCCTATTTCAAATCATTGTAGTAATTTAGCCCTCTCGAAATTATTTTATTTATCCTAAATTTTTAATCACATGAAAAAATTCCAATGGTTGGTATTATTAACCATCATCATCAGTATCAATGCCTGTCAGCAGGCCGGCGAAAAAACGAAGGCTGACAAAATCATCGAAAAACCCTTACTCAACCTCACCTCCGACCGCGTGACTCCGGAAGTCCTCTGGGCATTTGGTCGGCTAAGCGACCCACAGGTGTCCCCTGACGGGCAATCAATCCTCTACGGAGTAACTTATTACAGCATCGAAGAAAACAAGGGAAACCGGGAGTTGTACACGATTAATGTGGACGGCAGCGGACTAAAGCGAATTACTACTTCGCCAAAAAGTGAATTCAACGCTGTTTGGCGGCCCGACGGGGAAAAGATTGGCTACCTGAGTTCCGAAAGTGGCTCGGTGCAATTGTGGGAGATGAATCCCGACGGAACCGGTAATAAGCAGATTAGCGATATTGCCGATGGAATTTCAGGATTCAAGTACTCGCCTGATCAGACCAAAATTGTTTATGCTAAAGAACTACCCATCGAAAATAAATTCAAAGACCTGTATGAAGGGCTTCCCCAGGCTTCCGGAAAGTTGAATGATGACCTCATGTATCGCCATTGGGATAGCTGGGTGGAAACCTACAGCCATGTTTTTGTGGCCGATTATGATGGTAATAAAGTGTGGAACGATAAAGACATTTTGGAAGGAGAACCATATGACTCTCCACAAAAACCGTTTGGCGGAATGGAAGAAATTAACTGGAGTCCGGATAGCAAAATGATTGCTTACACTTGTAAAAAGCTAAGTGGTAAAGCTTATTCACTTTCTACAAATTCCGACATTTATCTGTACAATATCGAAAAAGGCCAAACCACAAACACCACTGAGGGTATGATGGGTTATGACCTTGTACCGATATTTTCGCCTGATGGCAAGTACCTCGCCTGGCAAAGCATGGAGCGCGATGGGTATGAATCAGATCAGTCAAGACTTTTCATTATTAACCTGGAAACCGGTGAAAAAAAGTTTGCCACTAAAACCCTGGATCTGGATGTAAGGAGCTTTGAATGGACTCCGGCGAGCGATGGAATTCATTTCATCTGCGATGTCCAGGGTACAATGCAAATTTATCACTACAGCATGGGTGATGGAAATATCCGCAAAATCACTGACGGACTGCACGATATCACAAGTGCGACATTAGCCGGTAATGTGCTGATTGGTGAAAAACAAACCATGGCACTACCTGCTGAGTTGTTTGCGTTTGATCCGATGACAGGAGAGGAAAGACAGATTACCTTTACGAACAAAGAGTTACTCGATACACTGGTTATGGGTAAAACCGAAGGCCGGTGGATGACTACTCACGATGGCGAACAGATGCTTACCTGGATCATTTACCCGCCAAATTTCGACCCCAACAAGAAATACCCAGCACTTCTTTACTGCAAAGGAGGACCACAGGGTCCACTCAGTCAGAATTTCCACTATCGCTGGAATTACCAGATTATGGCAGCCAACGATTACATTATCGTGGCTCCTAACCGCAGGGGTGTTTCAGGATTCGGCCAGGCCTGGCAGGAGCAGATCAGCCGCGATTACCACGGAAAATCAATGCAGGATTATCTCACTGCCATTGATGAAATGGCCAAAGAGCCTTTTATTGACCCAAACCGGCTGGGTGCAATCGGCGCAAGTGCCGGCGGTCATGCTGTTTACTACCTGGCTGGCAATCACAATGGCCGTTTTAAAGCTTTCATCGCCCACGACGGAATCTTCAACAAAGAAGCCCAATACCTCGAAACCGAAGAGATGTGGTTTGCCAACTGGGATATGGGCGGGCCTTTCTGGGAAAAAGATAATAAAGTAGCCCAGTCAACTTTCGATCATTCACCTCACCGCTTTGTTGAAAACTGGGACACTCCCATCCTCATCATTCACGGTGAAAGAGATTACCGTGTAGTTTATACGCAGGGAATGACCGCTTTTAATGCAGCCGTGCTGCGCGGCGTTCCGGCTGAATTCCTCTTTTTCCCCGATGAACACCATTTTGTGCTGAAACCACAAAATGCCATTCTATGGCAGCGCACTTTCTTCAACTGGCTTGATAAGTGGTTGAAATAGAATAATGATTTTTAGATCCTCTCAGGCAAATGATTTTATTTAGTCTCTACAAGAAAACTATCAATGTTGAAAATCAGAATTTACCCCATCCCTAAAGGGAGTTCTGATTTTCAACAGTTTGCTCCCTTTAGGGTTGGGGTAATCAAACTGTTGAAATCGAATATGTGGGTTTTCTTGCAGAGACTATTTAAATCTGTTTTGCAGATGTTGAGACACATTGAACTGATGCCTAGAAGAAATTCGGGGCATTTTTTTAGTAAGATTCTGAAGTTTCGCAGGTTTTTATATTGATGATAACATGTTGAATTATTGTGTTTTAGATTTGATTCTTAGCGTCTTAGAGCCTTCGTGGCAAAATTAAAAAGTGCCACTCACAAAGTGATGCCTTTGGCAAAAGTCACGAAGTCACAAAGTTTTTACTAAGATTGCTTTCATAAACGCGTTCGGCAAGGATCACTGAGAGAGTCTTGAAAACTATTTTATTTGAAACGTCTCTAAATATTGAATATTAACTTGCAATAAATCAACAAAATATGTTTTGCATTTAGAATCTGCTTGTTAATTTAATAACACCATACATGTAAATATCTATATATTTGCATTTTAAAAAATGAAAATCGAAGGCACTAAAGTGTCTATGGTTATTACTGAAAAAATTAATTTTGTTGCTATCAATAATTTAAGTTCATGCAAAATTTCAAACCTATCCTCACTTTTCTTTTTGCAGTGATCGCACCCCTGTTAATCATTACACTGGCTTTGCGCGAAACAATAACAGAACACGAATTGCTTAACCAGTTGCGTGAAGAGTACTCGCGTGAACATAAACTGGGTGTAGATCATTCAAAACATGCCATTCTTCAGCAGGATTTCACCAATCCCCACGAAATCACTGCAGCCTGCCTGTCGTGCCACACCGAGCGCGGTCAGGAAGTGCTGGGCAATGCACACTGGAACTGGGAACGCGAGGCGTACATTCCCGGACGGGGCGTGACCTACCTTGGAAAGAAAAACCTGATCAATAATTTTTGTACGGGGATTGCCAGCAACGAAGGAACCTGTAACCGATGCCACACCGGCTATGGCTGGCAGGATGAAACGTTTGATTTTACCAACGAGTTTAACATTGATTGCCTGATTTGTCACGACAATACCAATACCTACGAGAAAGAAAAAGGGGCCGCAGGCTACCCGGTTATGGGTCCGGATGGTCCTGATTTTCGGAAAATTGTCGGCAACGTGGGAAGGCCAAGCCGCTACAATTGTGGGTACTGCCATTTCCACAGTGCAGGCGGAAACAATGTGAAGCACGGCGACCTGGAAATGGCGCTGCTCACTGCCGACCGTAATGTTGATGTTCACATGGGAGTGGATGGATTCGACATGTCGTGCGTGGAATGCCACCCCGCCGAAAACCACCAGATGCTCGGCCGCTATTACGGCGTGTCATCATCCAATACCCAACGGGCTACCTGCGAGCAATGTCATACAGCCGTTCCGCACACCAACAGCAAACTCAACGAACATACAGTGAAGGTTGATTGCAGAACCTGCCATATTCCAACCTATGCCAAGGTGAACCCAACAAAAACCTACTGGGATTGGTCAACAGCCACCAAACGCAAGGATGGTAAACCTTACGAAGTGTTGGATTCAACCGGGAATGTAATGTATGCCTCAATCAAAGGTGACTTTCACTGGGAAAAAAATGCAGTTCCAGAGTACTACTGGTTCAACGGAACGGCAGACCATCATCTGATCAGCGATAAAATTGACATGAACAAATTGCCCCTGAAGATTAATACGCTGTTTGGTGAATATCACGATAAAGACTCCAAAATAGTTCCGATGAAAGTGCATCGCGGAAAGCAGCCTTACGACACTGAAAACCTGACAATTATCCAGCCTAAATTGTGGGACAAAGAAGAAAATAAAGGCGCATTGTGGATTGATCTTGACTGGGAGAGAGCGCTGGAAGAAGGGATGGAATATGTTGGAATGCCTTACAGCGGGAAACATGGATTCGTCGAAACCGAAATGTACCTGCCGGTCAGCCACATGGTTTCTACTTCGGATATGGCACTGAACTGTAAGGACTGCCACACGCGCAACGAAAGCCGGTTGGCCAACCTCACCGATTTTTACATGCCCGGCCGCGACCAAAACATTACACTCGACACCATCGGTAAATGGCTGATTCTTTTGTCGCTGTTGGGTGTGCTCGCTCATGGAGCAGCAAGAACATTCATTTCCAGAAAAAACAAAACTGCTTAATTTCAATAATTTACAACATGAGCAATACGAAATTGGTTTTAGTTTATCACGGCTTCGAAAGATTCTGGCACTGGACGCAATCATTTCTGATCATCTTTCTGGCCATCACCGGATTTGAAATTCACAGCAGCTATTCGATTTTTGGGTTTGAGGCAGCCGTTAACCTGCATAACAAAGCAGCCTGGGGGTTGATTATCCTTGTAATTTTTGCCATTTTCTGGCATATCACCACCGGAGAATGGAAACAGTACCTTCCTACAACCAAAAATCTGAAAGCACAGGTGGAATTTTATCTCACCGGAATTTTCCGTAATGCCCCCCACCCTACCAAAAAAACTGTAATCAGCAAGCTCAATCCTTTACAGCGACTGGTCTACCTCGGGCTAAAAATCTTAGTCATTCCTGTAATGGTATTGTCAGGTCTTGCCTACATGTTTTACCGGTACCCCCAGGCAGGCGCCATCAAATCTGCCAATATGCAGGATCTTGAGGTGATTGCTTTATTGCATACCTTCGGCGCTTTTGTGTTGGTAGCATTCGTGATTGTTCACCTATACCTCATTACAACCGGGCACACCATAACATCAAATCTGAATGCCATGGTCACCGGATGGGAAGAACTGGAAAGTGATGAAAATGAACCAAAAATTGACCATGAACCAAAAAATTAGGACCATGAAGTTTCAACATATCTCGATAAATAGCCTGGTTTTGCTTCTGCTGCTTTTTGTATTCGCAGCCTCTTGCAGCAGAAAGGCAACAGTTAACGAAGAGCTTGCTCCCTCAGATGAAAAGACTGCAATTCTTCTCGACTGGCTGGAGGCCAATGGAAATTATATCAACAGCGAAGCGATTCCCTCGCTGATTGATGCTGCCGATGTCTATGCAATGAGCGATCAGAATATCCTCGTTATTGACCTGAGAATGGAAGAAGATTACAACGAAGGACACATCGAACATTCGATCAATATTAGGCCTGCCAGAGTGCTTGACTTTTTCAAAAATTCGATTGATCCTCAGGGTTTCGAAAAAATTGTTTTTGTGACGAGCAACGGCTTTGTTGCCGGTTACGTGACATCAATTACGCGTATGCTGGGATTTGACAACACTTTTGCTTTGCGGTTTGGGTTGAGTAGCTGGGACAGGGCGATTGCCGAAAAATTCTGGTTGGCCAATATCAACGACAATTTCATTAATCAGCTCGATTTTGAGGCACATCCGAAGAACAAACATGGGAATTTACCGGCTTTGACATTAAGCGGAAACAGCGGCCTTGAACTCGCCTGGGAGAGAGCCGCTCAGCTACTCGAAAATTTTACCCCTGAATACTTAGTTACCGCCGAAGATGTTTTTGAGCATCACGACGATTATTACATCATCAATTACTGGCCGGAGGATAAGTACCTGAAAAACGGCCATATTCCCGGCGCAGTTCAATATGAGCCTGAAAATTCTTTTGGTAAAAATGGTGAGCTGACTACCATTCCAACCGATAAAACCGTGGTAGTTTATTGCTATTCAGGTCAACACAGCAATTTTATTGTTGCTTATCTTCACATGCTGGGATATGATGTGAAGTCGCTGGCTTACGGCGCCAATGGTTTCATCCACCAGGTGATGGCAGAAACAGAAGCAAAACCTACGCGAACCTTCACTGAAAAATTGATTCAAAATCTACCTTTGGTTAAAGGGGGCGTGGCGACTCCATCAGAAAATAAAGAAATTTCCACCGAAACCGTTAAAGTTGCCGGTGGCTGCTAACCTACTTTATA
Organism: Bacteroidales bacterium; assembly: GCA_014860585.1. Classification (NCBI taxonomy): domain Bacteria; kingdom Pseudomonadati; phylum Bacteroidota; class Bacteroidia; order Bacteroidales; species Bacteroidales bacterium. The sequence continues at coordinate 9,053 of JACZJL010000091.1, forward strand.
CATTAAATTTAAACATCACATATTCAATTTATTATAGAGAAGTTAACCAATTCATTTTAATGAACATAACCAAATGAAAATGATTCTTATGAATAGTACTGGTTTAAATTTCAGGGGATTTCTCCCTTCAATCCCGCACGTGCGGGATTTTCGGTCGAAATGACAAAGACTTAGCAGGGCACTGGGAGAGTCAGAGCGGGCGCGAAGCGCCCGCTCTGACTCTCCCCCCCCAAACATTGATTCAATGTCATTTCGAATGACCGAAACGAAGTGAGGGAGTGAGAAATCTCCTTTGAAAGGAAAGCATAATTCGACGAAACTTAAAAATAAAATGGGCTAAACGATAAATATTTAACACGTTATGGATAAAATTCAAAAACCGTACATGAATCCCTACCTGGCAGGCTTCCTGCTGGGACTGGTGATGTTGTCCGCATTTTTTGTTACCGGGCGCGGCCTTGGCGCCAGTGGCGCAGCCAAAAGCGTTGTAATAACCACTGTTGGCAAACTTGCGTCTGAAAGCATTGCCGACAATCCTTTCTATGCTGACTTTTTCAGCGAAGGCCCCGGCCCGATGAAAAACTGGCTGGTCTATCTTACGCTGGGCGTGCTTGCCGGCGCTTTCTTTTCAGGCGCCATGTCAGGCAGGCTGGGATTCAAGGTGGATAAAGGACCAAGGATCTCGTCAGAAACAAGGTTGATTTTTGCCGCGGCAGGAGGACTGCTCTTTGGGCTTGGCGCTCAATTCGGACGAGGTTGCACCAGCGGCGCCGCACTGACCGGAATGACTATTCTCTCCACGGCAGGCTTTGTGACCATGATGGCCATCTTCGGAACCGGATATGTCATCGCTTATTTTTTCAGAAAATTATGGATCAGCTAACGAAAGGAAACTAAACATGGGACCATTAATTCCTCAAGGATTTGTTAACGCCGACCTCAACCTGTTCTTTGCCTTTGTCATCGGACTGGGATTTGGTTATGTGCTCGAACAGGCCGGTTTTTCCTCATCGCGCAAGCTGGCCGGCGTGTTTTATGGATATGACTTTGTAGTGCTGCGGGTATTTTTCACGGCAGCCATCACCGCCATGACCGGGCTGCTCTTTTTCAGCTACATGGGCTGGATTGATTATAACCTGCTTTACATCAATCCCACATTCCTCTGGTCGTCAATTGTGGGTGGCGTAATTATGGGATTTGGTTTTATCCTCGGCGGCTTTTGCCCGGGGACAAGCCTTACCGGCGCTGTGATCGGTAAAATTGACGCCATGGTGTTCATTGTTGGAATGTTTATCGGAATCTTCATTTTCGGTGAATTCTACGACGTTTTCGAACCCATTTACACCGGCTCGCCCCTCGGAAATATTTTTGTCTATGACTCGCTTGGCATGGGACGCGACTGGTTTGCCATGATGCTGATTGCTGTGGCTTTGTTTGCATTCGTGGCCACCCAATATATCGAAGATAGGGTGAATAAAACATCCGATATCGAAAAGAAAGCAAGACCATCGTATTGGATTCCTTCGTCAATAATCCTGTCTGCCGGACTGCTGCTGATTTTGCTGCCATCGCAACCACGTTCAAGCTGGCACGAAACTTCTCCCGAAAAGCTGCTGAAGATGATGAATAACGGAGAGCACCTGGTGAACATTGACGAAGTAGCCTACAGCCTGGTCAACGGAAAAGACAGGCCGGTTTTGCTGGTGGATGTCAGGAATCCTGAAGTATTTAATCAGTTCTCGCTGCCGGGCGCCATTAACATTCCACTTGAGCAGATTCTCGACCACAGGTACGACCCCATCCTCCGGTCATCAGAGCAAAAAGTAATACTTTACTCCAACTCAAACACCCTGGCAACCGAAGCCTGGCTCATTGCAACACGAGCCGGAATTAAAGACCTGAACGTTCTTTCCGGTGGATTGAACGGGTTTGTGCAGACGATTTTTAACGAGGAACATCTGGCTGACACGTATGATCTCAACATTTTGCAACAGGCAAGGTTCAGGGACAAAGTCAAAAACTATTTCCTGTCGGGCAAAGCAGCGCCTGAAACAAAATCTGCAGTTACACCGGTAATCAAAATTGTTGATATTGAAAAACCTGCAAAAGGTGGATGTTAAACTTAAAAATAATTGAATATGAACACAATACAGGCAAATATTTTGAAAAACGCTGCCATCCTCTTTGCAGCCGTTGCCCTCATTACCATGTTGGTACAATGGATTGCTGCGCCGGACTACAAAGCTGAAAATACGGCCGTTCTGACTGCGATTACCGGCGATGACCAGAAAATACTTCCAATGCAGTTGGATGAGATGATCCGTGCAGGAAAACTAACTGAGTTCACTTTGGTTGATCTCCGGGAATCGCAGGATTTTAACCGTGGAACGTTACCGGGCGCCATCAATATTCCATTCGGCACGCTGCTTGAAAAGAGTTCTTTGCGTCAGATGAAGAAACCGGGGAAACCTGTGATCCTCTTTTCCGGTGATGAAGCCGAAGCCGCCGCTGCTTCCCTGCTCCTGATTTCAAAGGGTTTTGACGACGTTCAGGTACTCGCCAATGATTATACCTATATCAAAAACAATGTTGTGGAGAAGTTTCAACCTGCCTCGGCCTTTAACCAAAGCGAAAAAGCCCGATACGACTACCAGCGCTTCTTCCGTTCCGGCGGTGGCGCCGAAGCTGCTCCCGCCCGCACCCGGCCCAAAATCATCCAGACCGGGATTGTGAAAACCAAAGGAGGGTGCTGAGAGAGCAATAAACGGTTGTTCCGATTTTTGGTGATGATTGGACAGCAAAAATCTCATGCTGCGTCTCAAAAAAAAACATGCTAAGAGAAATTTTTTTTCTTGCTAAGAGAAATTTTAAAAGTATGTATGCTTTTTTAAAAAGATGCTAATGCTTTTTTTGGGAGACGCTAATACATTTTTTGGGTGGTAACAATTGAAACCATTGCACAATTAACTTTACCGCCTGCTTTTCTTTATTCATCATTGTTTTGCTGTTTTTTAGTCTTTTTCGGTTTTGCTTTTGTAAACAGGTCTGCTGTGTACTTTTCGTAAAGTTCAAACAGATAAACCATTCTGTTGGCTTCGCTTGTAAATGGTTGCGGGCGGTAGGCCAAATCAACAGCTTTGTCCAATTCGTTGTGGGCTTTTTCTAATGCCAGCGGCATGGTCAATGGGTCGTAAAGGTCGGCAAGCGAGCTGTTCGGGAATTGCAACCGTGCATCTAACACCTTTTGGGCTGCCGCCTCTATTGCTTTTACCTGCTTTTCGTTTGGATTGTCAGGCCAGGGAAAATTAGTATACACTATTTCATTTGAATAACGATAATCACTCTTAATTCTACCGCAGTGATTTTTAACCCAAGCCATATGCATTATTGAAGTCAATATGCCAAAGTGATATAATGTAGCATTTGGAACTGATAAACAGGAATTGTTCAGTATGTCATCTTTGGTCATAAAACCAATAGGAATATAATTTCTGTTTTCTGAGGAATGAGAAGGAACTAAAATATAATTATCTTTTGGCTGCCTGTTTTCTGTGAATAGTGTTGGTTGGTTAACCCATTTTACCGTTGCTTGTTTTTTACTTTTTAGTCGCATTTGCCTAACACCTTCAATTCTGTTTAAAACATGCGGCATTCGCCTTAATTCACTTGGTTCTGCATCAACCAGCCACAAACAATATCGTTTATGTCCGTTTAAAAATTCGTGAGCTGAAATAAGTGGCTTAATGTATTTGGTTGCCATTGGTTCCTTTGTCAAAAAATCATTTTTTTCCTCTTCTGTGAAAAGGAAATTGCCACCATCAGTCGGCTGACTTCCCTTAAACATTTTAGGAACGTTACAAAGGGGAGTAGTTCTTTTCGTTATTAGAATATCCTTTGCATCAACCAAATACGGATTGATGTTTTTTGCCTTGATTTCGTGGGCTTCACCTTTAATATCTTCATATTCAAAAATGCTCTTGTTTGCGGTGTCGTAGTTAGCGAAGCCAACTATCACACAATAAACGGCTGCTTTGCCTCTGGCTTCGTTCGTCCATTTAAAAGTGCGGTGGGCAAAGTGAATTTTGATCCCGTATCTATTGAGCAATTGCCCCCAAAGAATACTCGTTTGCTCGCCTTGAACAATCGAATTTGTTGAAACAAAGCCAACTTTAATTTTTGTACCGTTAATGTATTTAGCTGCTTTAATGTACCAACCTGTTACATAATCCAAAACTCCACTACCGTCGGCATTATCAAACAGTTTTACAATTTGGTCGCGTTGGTATTGTTTCATTATTTTGGAACCAATAAAAGGCGGATTGCCAATGACATAATCAAATTTGATTTCATTGGATGGTTCGGGTTTACCTCTATGAA